>JBDTNF010000001.1:0-11253 GCA_039933875.1 Flavobacteriales bacterium
CGTACAGGGTTGTCATTGACGTGACCAGTCCCGATACGCTGGTACACCAGATGGTGCTCCGCTGGGTGGGTGAGATCGCGGCTCACCCGGAAGCACAGGTCGAAGTCGTGTTCTATGCGGCCTCGCTGGACATGGTGACGCAAGGCCGTTCGGCCGCCGCCGCCGACCTGAAGAAGTACGTGAGCAACCCGAACGTGGCCTTCAACGTGTGCGAGGTGGCCATGAAGAACAAGCACGTCGCGAAGGACCAGTTGCTCACCGGTGTGGGTACCGTGCCCGATGGCATCTATGAGATCGTGCAGCGCCAGCACGATGGGTGGGGATACATCAAGGCGGCCCGATGACGCTTTACTGGCGTGGGCAATGGCGAACTGAGCTGGGCCCGCGAAGCCCCGACGGTTCGTAGCGCTACCTATTCCACCAGCACGAAGGTGTAGCTACGGCGCACCTCATCGTGAACCACGCGGAGCACGTAAGTGCCGCGCGCCCATGCACCCACATCAAACGACCATGTGCCCGCGGTGGTGGCGCCTGCCCACACCTGTCGGCCCAGCGCATCGTGTATGCTGGCCCGCGTGCCCGGTGCCAGCCCGCGCACGGTGAGCGCGCTCGTCGCGGGGTTGGGTGCGAGCACCACGGCATCTGTAGCGTACTGTCTTACTCCGGCGGCCATTAGGCAATCGTCGGGGTTAACAGAGACGCAGACATCATCGAAGTACACATAGGCACCAGGATATGCTGCCGACCCATCCTGCAAAAGGGTGTTGGTAAGCGAGTCTCTGAAGGAATTCCCGAGCACAACATATGTGTAAGCGGAATCAGGGATATAAGTGCCGGTGATGGTCGTCCAGTTCACCGTGTCTAACAAAGGGTACTCGAGATATGCCGCAGCAGTATTGGGTATTGGTCCTACCGTGCCCGACCAGGGTTGGGTAGTAAAGAACATTCCGATCCTGTCTGTTGTGTATCGAAACCGCTGAGCAGCATACCAGCCCCAACCGCCAGGCGCGATCTTGAATGACAGATAGACGGAAAGACCGGGCGACAGGGGTTCGATCAGTTCGACGCCCAGGTATTCCCGGAAATCAGTTTGCAACGAATCGTACGTCACCACACCCGCATATGCACTTCCCGTTGCGGCTGGCTGGTATCCGAACGCATTACGTGGAACATCGCAATAGTCATTCGCATTGCAGCTATTGAAATAGTCCGGGGTCCATCTGAACTTCAACCAGGATGTCGACAGGTCCGCTTGTCCGGGTGAATCAGGACAGATCGTGTATTCCTCGAAACTCGGATTCGGCACAAGGTTCTGCGCCGCGCAACGCGGCGCTGCAACGCACAGCAGCCAGCACAGCATCGCTGCCATGGATGTGTTCAGATAATTCCAACTCATGGTGCGGTGGTGCATCACTATGCATACACAAGGTACGCCCCTCGGCGCTGGGTCACCCGGCTGGCTCGCTTAACCTCCGCGCCACAAGCGGTATTATTGCGATCGCTGCGGCGCACCGCGGTAAAGCATGGGGCAACACCGCATCATCCTCGAACCGGGTTCGGCCGACAAGCACTACTGGCGCGACCTGTGGAAGTTCCGGGGGTTGTTCTGGTTCCTGGCCTGGCGCGACATCCTGGTGCGCTACAAGCAGACGGTGATCGGCATCGCGTGGAGCGTGCTCAGGCCCGTGCTCACCCTGGGCGTGATGGCCTTCATCGGCTGGCTGTTCAATAGCAATGTGCCCGCGGGTGTCCCACGCCTGTTGCTGGTGGCGGCCGCCACGTTGCCGTGGACCTTCTTCAGCACGGCCTTCAGCGAAGCGGCCAACAGCTTGATCGCGAACAGCAACCTGCTCACCAAGGTCTACTTCCCGCGCCTGATCGTGCCGGCCAGCACGATCATCGTGTGCTTGATCGATTTCGCGATCTCGCTCGCGATCGTGCTCGTATTGATGCTGGTCTACCGCTTCACGCCGGACATCCACATCCTGTTGTTGCCCTTGTTCCTGCTGCTCGCCCTGGTCACAGCACTCGGCAGCGGCCTGCTCATCGCCGCGCTCAACGTGAAGTACCGCGACTTCCGCTACGTGGTACCCTTCATCGTGCAGTTCGGTTTGTACGTCTCTCCCATCGCCTTCACCAGCAGCGACATCTACACCAGCGACCGGATCCCGGAAGCAGTGAAGTTGATCTACTCGCTCAACCCGATGGTGGGCGTGATCGATGGCTTCCGGTGGTGCCTGCTGGGCGGACAGCCGATCCAAGCACAAGGCTTCCTCCTTTCCATTGGCATCAGCCTGCTGATGCTCTTCGTGGGCATCCGCTATTTCCGCCGCACCGAGAAGACCTTCGCCGACGTGATATGAGCAGCGCGATCATCACCGTCGAACACCTGAGCAAGAGCTATATGCTCCGCCACCAGCGCGCGGAACGCTATGTGGCCCTGCGCGATGTGATCACCGACAAGGCGCGTGGATTATTCAAGCGCAGCAGGCTCGCCGTGACGAAGGAAGAGTTCCTCGCACTGAACGACGTGAGCTTCGACGTGCAGGCCGGTGATCGCGTGGGCATCATCGGGCGCAACGGCGCGGGCAAGAGCACCCTGCTGAAGATCCTCAGTCGTATCGTGGCGCCAACGAAAGGGCGCATCACGATCGACGGCCGCGTGGCCAGTTTGCTCGAAGTGGGCACGGGGTTCCACCCGGAGTTGAGCGGCCGCGAGAACATCTACCTCAACGGGTCCATCCTCGGCATGAGCCGCGCGGAGATCAACGCCAAGTTCGACGAGATAGTCGCCTTCAGCGAGGTGGAACGCTTCCTCGACACACCGGTGAAGCGTTACAGCAGCGGCATGTACGTGCGGCTCGCCTTCGCGGTGGCCGCCCACCTGGAGCCGGAGATCCTGATCGTGGACGAGGTGCTGGCAGTGGGCGATGCGCAGTTCCAACGCAAGTGCCTGGGCAAGATGGAGGAAGTGAGCGGACAGGGGCGCACGATCCTCTTCGTAAGCCACCAAATGGACGCGGTGCAACGCCTGTGCAACAAAGGCCTCCTGCTGCACCAGGGCCGACTGATCGGTTCGGGCAGCATGCAGCAGGTGGTCGACCAGTATTTGAGCAGCCACGCATCATCCTCAGCAACCTTCGACTTCGCACCACCGCCTGCTGAGAGCACAGCGGCGGCATGGGCCAGCGGCCTGCGACTGGAGAACCAGCAAGGACAGTCGCTGAACGAGGTACCCATCGGTGGCGCCTGGCAGGCGCGTGTCCTGTTCACCGTACATAAGCGCACTGAAGGGTTCGTGATCGCGTTGGGCGTTTCCACCCTGCTCGAACTGCCGATCCGCACAACGTGGAGCAGCCCGCAGACCGTGGAGCCGGGGAACTACGAAGCAGTTTTCCTGAGCGACGGCATACACCTGGCCGATGGTCAGTACAAGCTTGTGGTGGGGCTTTCCGCTGAAGGCCGAACCATGCAATACGTGGACAACAGCGCGCAGCTGACGATCAGCGATGTGAGCGCACTGGACGAGTTGCGGATCGTGAACACGAAGAGTGGGCTGGTGATCAACCAGATGCAGGTACACCTCACGCGCATCGCCTGATGTTCTTCCCACAGCGCATCACCGGGATAAAGCCCACGGACCGAGTGTTGGATATCGGACCTGGTGCCGATCCGCACCCCCGCGCGAACGTGCTGTTGGAGATGGCTTTCGCCGATGAGGCGGAGTACGCCAACCAGTTCGGCCACAGCCGGAAACTGGAAACGGATAAGCAACTGGTGCTCTACGATGGCACCACGTTCCCCTTCGCCGACAAGGAGTTCGATTACGTGATCTGCTCGCATGTGCTGGAGCATGTGCCCAACCTGGAGCGCTTCCTGAGCGAGGTATTCCGTGTGGGCCGACGCGGGTATTTCGAGTATCCCCTCGCCTATTACGACCTTGTCTACAACATCAACGCCCACGTTAATTTCGTAAAGCGCGTGGATGGAACCCTGCGCTACATGAAGAAGAGCGCTTCGCATTTGTCCGAGTTCAAACCGCTGCATGCCCTCTTGCTGCGGACCATGGAGAAGGGTCACACGAAGTTGATCGACGACCTGCCCGATCTGTTCATGGAGGGTTTCCAATGGGAAGCGCCCTTCGCTTGCCAACAAGTACACACCCTTGCCGAGGTTTGCCATACCGCTTATCACATCCCGGAACGGCCTACCGCAGCGCTTGATTCGCACGGTGCCAAGCAATTGGTGCAGGCCTTGCTGAAAGTGGCACGGCGCCGCATGCGGCTGGGCTAGATCCGCAAGGCCATGAGCAACGACAGCCCGTTGGTGAGTGTGATCATGCCGCTGTACAACGCGGCGGGCTATGTGGCCGAGGCGATCGAGAGCGTGCTGCGCCAGACCTATACCCATTGGGAATTGATCGTTGTCGACGATGGCAGCATCGACGGCTCCGCCGCTATCGTACGTTCCTTCAGTGATGCACGCATCCGTATGGAGCAGCATAGCCCGAACCGCGGTGTTTCACGCACCTTGAACCGCGCCTTGGAACTGGCGCAAGGCAAGTACGTGGCGCGCCACGATGCCGACGATGTGTC
Organism: Flavobacteriales bacterium; assembly: GCA_039933875.1. Taxonomy (GTDB): domain Bacteria; phylum Bacteroidota; class Bacteroidia; order Flavobacteriales_F; family PHOS-HE28; genus PHOS-HE28. Next base: position 4,596 of record JBDTNF010000001.1, read on the forward strand.
GCTGCCCGATCGTTTCGCGAAGCAGGTGGCCTTTCTCGAGGAACATGCCGCGTGCGGCATCATCGGCACGTACGCGACAACCATGGCACCCGAAGGCCGGGCGCTGGGCACGATCGAACATCACGCAACGGACAATGCGTCTATCCAATACGCCATGTTGTTCGATGCGGCGTTCGTGAGTTCTACGGTCATCTTCAGGCGCGACCTGCTCGCGACGGCCGGCACGTTCGACGAGACACCCGAGCGCCCGGTATGGGACGACTACGACATGTGGTCGCGCTTGGTGCGGCATTGCGAGGCGGCCAACCTGCCCGAGCACCTGTTGCGCTACCGGGTGCTTTCCACCGGGCTTACCGGCACCACCGGGCAAGCCCGCTCCATGGTGATCGAGCAGCGCCGACGGAACATCCGCTTCCATATGCCGACCACAGATGCGCATATCATCGAACTCCTCGCCCACAGCGGCCTTCAACATTCCTCAGCCACCCGGCAGGAACTGCTCGCTGTGCGTACGCTGCTCTATGCACTGATCGACCGGCTTGCGGATACTCCCTCGGCGCGCGAACGCATGCTCAAGGACGCACGTGCCCGGCTTATGGGCTTCCATGTGATCGAACACACGAGCCTCCTCACCCGAGCGATGGACCGGATCTACAAGAAGGTGCTTCTAGCCACCGTATCCGAACGAACGGCACGCTGACCATGTGGACCCCGCTCGTTGCCTCCGGCCCTATCGACGTGATCATTCCGCTATACAACGGAGGGCGGTTCATTTCCGATGCCCTGCGCTCGGTGCTCGAACAGACCCTACCACCGCGGAGCGTGATCGTGGTCGATGATGGATCGACGGATGATGGTGCATACGTGGTGGAGCGGTTCATCGCTGCGAATACGAGTGGAACGCGAATCACCTGTGTCCGGCAGTCCAACGCGGGGCCTAACGCCGCACGCAATGCGGGGATCGCGCACAGCACGGCACCCCTCCTCGCCTTTCTCGATGCTGACGACCTGTGGCACCCGACCAAGTTGGAGAAGCAGGTCGCATTGTTCGACCGCGCACCGGCTTCGCTGGGATTGGTCTACTGCGACTTCGATACAATGGATGACGGTGGCGCACCGCTCGATACGGGGAGAAACGCACATACCGAACCACCCTTGCGTGGAAGGGTTTTCGATCGGCTCCTGTTCGCCAACCGCATAAGTGGAAGCGCCAGCGCAGTGTTGATCCGGCGGACCTGCTTCGACGCGGCGGGGCTGTTCGACACCGAACTGCGCGGCTCGGAGGATTGGGATATGTGGCTACGCATCAGCGAACGATGGGAGGTAGACCTTGTTGATGAAAGCTTGGTCTCGATCCGCCGACACGGGGCCAGCGCGCAAATGGATACCGACCACATGCTGCGGAACATGCTCCTGTTCTTTGCCAAGTGGTTCCCTTACGCGAAGGGCTGGAAGGATGTATGCCGGTACTGGGGACATTTGATCGCGGAATTCGCGCTGCGCTCAAAGGATCCCGAGGCGGCACGTCGCTTGGCTGGCAGCATCCTCTCACCACCGATGGAACGCGCTTTCTTCGCAAGAACGTTGGGGTCGCTGGCGGTGTACATGCGGTTGAAGCAGCTCCGGGCAAGGATGAACAAGCACGTGGACCGAAGATGAAGGTGGTTGTAAAAGTGAACGGCGGGTTGGGCAACCAGATGTTCCAATATGCGCTGGGGCGAAAGCTGGCGATCACGCGCGGCGCCGAACTCTACCTCGATCTCTCGTTCTTCGACCTGCCTGCAGGGGTACACACCAGCCGCCCGTTCGAATTGGATGTGTTCAACGTGGAATTCCAGCGCGCGCCGGAAGCGATGCTGCGTTCGTTCGAACGGATCCGGTCCTCACGACCACGCATGGTCCTGCAACGCATCGCCCCGGGTCTCTCGCCGCTTCGTCTTTTCCACGAACGGGGCTTCCCCTTCGACCCAGCGGTGTTCGATATGGTAGCCGATACCTACCTGGACGGTCACTGGCAGTCGGAGCAGTACTTCAACGATGTGAATGAGGTGATCAGGGAGGACTTCACATTCGTGCATCCTGCCGATCAGGAAGTGCAACGGACGCTGGATCGCATCGGCGCGTGCAACGCCGTGAGCCTTCACATCCGCCGCGGCGATTATGTCACCCACGGGCCTGCGGGTCAATTCCATGGTGTTTGCGGTGTGGACTACTACGCGCGCGCCGTAGCATTTCTGCGCGAACGCGTGGAGGCCCCTTCGCTGTTCATCTTCTCCGATGACCTGGCTTGGGCAAGGGAGCATCTGCACTTCGACTTGCCCATGACCTTCGTTGATGCGGGTGCTGAGATCGGCAACTGGAACGATATGCGATCGATGTCGCACTGCGAACACCACATTATCGCCAACAGCAGCTTCAGCTGGTGGGGCGCCTGGCTCAACCCCGATCCTGACAAGATCGTGGTGGCGCCCGCACGCTGGTTCCTCGACAATGCCATTGATTCGCGCGATCTGGTGCCCACAAGTTGGATCACGTTATGACCAGGGAACCGGCGATCACCGTGCTGATGCCCGTGTACAACGCGGAGCAATTCCTGCGTGAAGCGATCGAAAGTGTGCTGCGGCAAACGCACACCGACTTCGAACTGTTGATCATCAACGACGGCTCCACGGACGGCAGTGAGGGGGTCATACGGTCATTCGTTGAACCACGCATCCGCTTCATCTCCCACCCCCGCAACCGGGGCCTGGTGACCGTGCTGAACGAAGGCCTTGCGAACGCGCGGGGCCGCTATGTGGCCCGCATGGACGCCGATGATGTGATGCGCGAGGACCGGCTTGCGAAGCAATACGATCACCTCGAAAACCATCCGGAGATCGATGTGGTCGCCGCCTTCGTTGACCTCATCAATACCGAGGGTGAAGTGACCGGTGTTTGGGACACCGACCGTGCTGCGGTGAGCGAGCAGGAGATCCGGGCGATGATGCCGCGCACCAACTGCATCGCGCACCCGACCGTGCTGATGCGGACGGACATCGCGAAGTCCCTGGGCTATGGAGCGCGCCATGAGGATTGGGACCTGTGGTTGCGCCTCCTGTCCGGAGGCCACCGCATCGCGAAGATCCCCGAGGCCTTGTTGCGCTACAGGGTTCATGCGAGCAGCTTCATGGGGGGCTTGAAGCGGGAAGTGCCACTGGAAACCCGACTGCTCCGAAGCCGCGCGGATTTCCTTCGCGGCGAATGGGCGCACGGCCGTTTCGGCGGCATCCAATGGCGCGTGCTCCATGCGCAAGCGCGAACGCTCGCGCGACATGTGGTGAAGAACAAGGCCCGACCGCTGCTCCGGGATCTGAAACGCATACTCACCTATTCCCCTTTCGGACTCTTTCGCGAGCGCCGGATCCTTGGAAAAACCCTCGGCGCTTGGACCGGCGAACAGCTTCTCCTCTTCCCCTACCTGAACGCTGGCGGCGCCGAGCAGGTACACGCTGACATCGTAAGCACCATCACCGCTCGTTCGCCGCTGGTCATCATCTGTGGATTCTCCACCGACCGTGCGTTCGAGCAGCGCTTCAGTGCGCACGCAACGACCATCGAACTGCCGCGCTTGCTGAACCATCCTTGGACCCGCGCTGCGGCGCACCGCACCATCGCTGCGAAGCTCAACGCGCGCGAGCGTCCTACCCTGTTCTCCTCCAACACCAGCACGTTCTTCGCGCTGCTACCGTTGTTGAACAAGGAGGTGCGCACGGCCTACCTGCTGCATGCCTTCCTCTACCAACCCGGCGGGAATGCGCAGCACAGGACCTGGTCGCGACACTTCGATCGCGTTGACAGCTACGTCTTCGTGTCGCACGCAGCGAGAACCGAGTACGAACGATTCCTTCTTGCGAACAGCGTCCCGCGCAGCGCCTTCGGTAAGCTGCACTTCATCTCCAATGCTGTGACGGACTTCGGCACCGTGAAAGACCATGGGAAGACGGGTATCCTGTTCGTTGGTCGGAACTCACCGGAGAAGCGGCCGGAGCTCTTCCTTCAATTGGCATCCACGCTGGAAGCCGCGCTTCCCGGACATTTCCGCTTCACGGCAGTGGGCATCGAGCAGCAGGCCAGCCATCCGTTCGTCAACTTCAAAGGCATCGTACACGACGCGAAGGCGCTCGCCGCCCTGTACGCGGAACATGACCTGCTCACGTTGGTCTCCACCCGCGAAGGCTTCCCCATGGTGATCATGGAGGCCATGGCGCAGGGCCTTGTCGTGCTCTCGACCCCAGTTGGCGATGTGCCGAACCGCCTGGAGCCTTCGTTCGGGTTCATCAGTTCTTCCGCCGAACCAGCGACCGTGATCCAAGAAATGAGCGCAACGATACGCGCGTTGGATAGCGACCGTGACCGCATGCACCGGATGAAAGTCGACGCGCTCGCCAAGGCGAAAGCCGAATTCGATCCGGCGCTCTTCGCGGAACGCTATCGCGCGCTTCTGCTCGGCAGTTCGTCCACGTAGGCGAAGAGCTGGCGCGTGAAGGCCTCCCAATTCAACAGGTTCTCGTACCGTTCGCGAGCCTTGGTGCGCATTGCGGCCCGTTGCTCCGGCCGTGCAAGCACATGCATGATGCGGTCGGCGTAGGCTACGCCATCATCGTTCATATCGAACAGGAAGCCGGTCTCCCCATCCACAACGATCGTGGGTATGCCGCCCGTGCGCGTGGCCAGCACCGGCAGTCCATAGGCCGCAGCTTCACAGAACACTAGGCCGTACGCCTCGAACCGAGTAGGCACGATGAGGAAGTCGGCGGTGCGCAGGTGATGAACCAACTTGTCCACATCGGCCGGAATGTTCTTGTTGAGGAATCCCTCACGCACCAGATCGGGGTCATCGCATTCCGGCGGTGGCGAGCAACCGCAGACGACCAGTTCGGCCGCAATGCCACGTCGTTTCAACTCCTGCAACGCTTGGTAGGCGATGGGGCCTCCCTTCTCCTCCCAATACACCCCCAGAAAGAGCAACTTCACTTTGCTACCCGGAACGGCGTGCGACTGCGGTGCGGGTGGCGCATCCAGCAGATTCGCACCCATGGGCACCACATGGATCTTGTCCTTCATCGCAGGGCTCGTCGCACGCGCCGCCTCGGCAGCCCAGTGCGAACTGAAGATCACCACCGCAGCGTTCGCCAAGGCCTTTCGCTCCAACGCGATGCTTTGATCGCGCGAGAACGCGAACAGGTCCGAGAGCACTTTGTGATAATCCAACGCTCCGGCGATACTGCGGTCGTTGATGTAAACGATGGGCACATCGGTCTTCAACAAGGCCGTGGTCGCGAGACCGGCCGGTGCGATGAGCAGGTCGACGGGTTCTTGTCCGAGGCGCTTCCTGAGCAAGCGCGCGTAGCCCCGGGCCAACGGGAACGAGTCGCGGTAATGGAACCGCTTGCCCAACAAGCGCAGCGAGAGGTAGTTGAAGGCCTGGCAGAAGAACAGCACGGGCTGCGGCCGCAGGGGACCCAGGGTCACCACGCGTTCCACCCGGGCCTCCAGCGCATCCAGGAGAAAGGCGTTGATGCCCGACCAGGTGCGGCGATCGCGGGGATCGTCCACGGTGATGTAGCCAATGGTCAGGGGGCGCTTCATGGGCAGGCGGGGCGAAGATCGGTCGGGCGGTGCATTGCGCGCAGGTCGCAGGTGCGTTCGGGCCTTTCGCCCCCCACCAGCAGCCTTTTCCGGACCAGCTTTCCACGATCCCGTGTTCACTTCAGCGAACAAGTCCCCATCAACACCCGTCTTGTGGAAACAACGACCGTCGGGGCCCGGAGCAGCCCAATGGACCCCGGTTAGTTTCGCCTTGCCCAAGAGAAGGCCCAGCCTTCACGCCATGAGCGAGAACGAGATCCAAGCGCTGATCACCCTGATCGACGATCCCGACGAAGGGGTCTACCTGCAGGTGCGTGACCGTATCGTGCAGTTGGGCGACAATGTGGTGCCGGTTTTGGAACGTGCCTGGGAGTACGACGATCTGGGAGACCTGTTCCGGAACCGGATCGAGGATATCCTGCATACGATCCACCTAGCCGGTGTCACGGACCGATTGAAGGCCTGGAAAGAGACGGGCGGTGAGAACCTGCTCGAAGGCGCGCTGATCATCAGCCGGTACCGCTACCCGGACATGGATGAGCACAAGGTCAAGGCCCGGCTCGCTTCCATCCGGCAGGACATCTGGCTGGAGTTGAACGACCACCTCACCGCGTTCGAGAAAGTGCGGGTGTTCAACCACATCTTCTTCCAGATCCACGGCTTCAAGGGGAACAAGCGCAACTATCACGCGCCGCAGAACTCCTACATCAACGAGGTGCTGGACAGCCGCAAGGGCAATCCGCTCTCGCTGGCGATCATCTACCAGGTGCTGGCCGAGGACCTGAACCTGCCCATGCGAGGTGTGAACCTGCCCAACCACTTCGTGCTGGCCTATCTCGATGAGGAGAGCATCGGCGGTGCCGACCACGGCCAGCAGGGCGAGGAGAACATCCTCTTCTATGTGAACGCCTTCAGCCAGGGCGACATCCTCGGGCGCAACGAGATCAACGAGTTCCTGCAGAAGCTGAACATCGAGCCGCGCGGCTCCTTCTACAGTCCCTGCACGAACATGGACATCATCCGCCGCCAG
>JBDTNF010000002.1:0-11119 GCA_039933875.1 Flavobacteriales bacterium
ATCCAGCCATGGACACCAAACTCACCCTCAGCTTCGATGCGGGCGTGGCCGAGCGGGCCAAGGCCTTCGCCGAAGCGAACAACATCAGCCTTTCGCGGCTCATCGAGTTCATGCTGAGCAAAGTGGTGGACAAGCGCTACCGCAGCTTGGATGAACTGCCCGTGAGCGATTGGGTCAGCCAGGTGGCCGAAGGCGAAGCGACCTACGTGCGCAAGAACGCCGCTACGAGCGTGAAGAAGGATTATCTGGCTAGCCGGAGGAAGTAATGCACCTCAACCCCGGCCCTTCTCCCGAGGAGAAGGGAGGAATGCATGCCCGCTCAAAAGATCTTCCTCGATGCGAACGTGCTTGTAACGGTGCTCTGCAACGAGTACCCGCGCTTCGGTGCCTGTGCCCGTGTGCTGAGCCTGGCCGATGACCGAAGCTTCGAGGTGTACACCTCCCCGCTATGCCTGGCCATCGGTGCCTATTTCGCCGAGAAGAAGAACGGGAAGAAGCTGGCCCGGAAGAAGATCGCGCTGCTGGCCGGGAAGCTGCGGGTAACCACCGTGGATGCCGCCGTGACCGAACGGACCATGGCCAATGTGAAGATCACGGACATCGAGGACGGATTCGAGTACTACTCGGCTGTGGATGCGAAATGCACGGCGATCGTCACCTACGACAAGCGCGACTTCCACTTTTCCGAGCTGGAGGTGCTGGACGCGCATGCGTTCCTGCTGAAGTACGTCGTGGAACGCTCGAAGCGCTGATCCCTGGCTGTTCACATTCGGGAGGGACCTCCGATGTTGAGGTGCGCCCTGAACACCCCGCACCATGCACCCCTTTCCATCCTTCTGCCTTTGCGTAGCCCTTTGCGTGATCTCCTGCTCCAGCAACCAAGGACAGCCGCAGAATGAAGTGGGTGCCCTTGTGCTTGCCGGGGAGGACGGCAGCTCCTTGGAGCAACAGCCGGGCAACTTGACCGCAGGCAAGGACTACGTGCTGCTGGAACGTCGTCGCTTCCTGGATGAGCAAGGCTTCGATCGCCCGGTGGAAGCGTTCAGCATGCTCTTCCCGAAGGATTGGAAGACCGAAGGTGGCGTGCGGTGGAAGGGCATCGGCGAATGCCGTGGCGAGATCACCAGCATGCTGGTCAAGGCAAGCTCACCGGATGGAAAGATCCAATTCGAGATCACCGGGCCACGCGCCTTTAACTGGGCCGATGACCAGATGATGATGCAAGCGATGATCGCCGGGGCACAGGCGGGAGGCTGCGCGGTGAACCAACCGTTCACCGCTGAGCAGTACATCCAGGGCTATGCGCAACAGGACCTGGGTGCAACGGCTTCGGAGATCGTTGCCGATGAACGCCGCATGGCCCGTTCGGCTGAAATGGATCGACAAGCCAATGCGATCTCGGCGCAATACGGGAACAACAGCGAACAGAGCACCACCTTCGCGAACGGGAAGATCACCTGGCCTGATGGCACTGAAGGCATCATGGAAGCCGGCGTCACCAACGTCATTACGCGCAAGCCGGACCCGTTCACCGGTGGAGTAAGCAGCTTCTCATCCACACAGGTGTTCTATTGCTCGATAACCCGTTTTCCGCCAGAGCGCAAGGAGGAAGCGATGCGGATGCTCGCGCTGTTCAGCAGCAGCCACCGCATGAACCCGATCTGGACCAAGGCGAAGGAGAACTTCCTTACCCAGTTGGGCAACATGGAGCATGCCGGGCGCATGGAGAAGATCCGTCTGATGGGCGAACAGGCACAGGCCTACGCGAAGAGCCAGAGCGATGCCAGCGACCGACAGATGCGCGGTTGGGAACAGCAACAGGCGTCGCAGGACACGCAGCACACCCAATTCGTAAAGACCATTCGCGAAGTGGAGACCTATAACGATGGCGCCAACGGCCGCGTGGAACTCACCAGCGGCTATGAGCACGCCTGGAGCCGGGGCGACGGCAGCTACATCCTCTCCAACAGCCCCAATTTCGACCCGAGCTCGGTGTTACAGGACCAGGCCTGGAAGCCCATGCAACAGGTCCCCTAGACGGGGTATCCGGGTGGCGCAGGGTCACTCATGCTTGCCGCATTGTTCCGGTAACGAACTTTGTCCGCATGAACAAGTTCCTCACCACACTGGCCTTGGCGCTGGTCGCCACATGGGTATCGGCCCAGACGCAGGTCTACGATTACATCTCGGTCGACTATTCACCCGCCGTGCGGCAGCTGGCCGTGTTCTCCACGCTGGAGGGCACCTCCATGACCAATTTGAAAGTGGTGAACATGGACGAACGCGACAAGGACATCCTGGTGTTCTTCCACAAACTGCAGGAACTGGAGCAGAAGGGCTGGGAGGTGGAGGCCACGCACATCTACAGTACCGACGAGAAGAACATCCCGATGTATGTGTGGATACTGCGGAAGCCGAAACCATAACCCTCGTTACAAGTTGTCAGGTTGAGAAGTTGCAGGTTGACGCAACGACAACCTGCGACTTGCCGATCTTTTGATCTGCCAACCTGTTCCCATGAGCACTGCGATCACCGACCAAGATCTGGAGACCCTCAAGTACCCCACAGGCAAGTTCGTTCGTGGCACCAGGGCGGAAACACCGGAGCGTGTGGCCGCATGCGTCACGGTCATCGAGGCCTTCCCCGCTAAACTGCGCGCTGAACTGGATGGCCTGATGGACGAGCAATTGGATACGCCATACCGCCAAGGGGGCTGGACCGTGCGCCAATTGGTGCACCACCTCGCCGACAGCCATGGGCAGACCCTGCACCGCTTCAAGCTGGCCCTCACCGAGGACAAGCCCGTGATCAAGCCATACAAGCAGGATCTGTGGGCTGAGCAGGTCGATGCGCGCATGATGCCTGTGGAGCCTTCGTTGCAGATCATCGCCGGCACGCACGCGCGGTGGGTGGTGCTCATGCGGGGCATGACACAGGCCGATTTCCAACGGGCTTTCCTGCATCCAGAGCAGAACCGCGAAGTGAGTCTGGCCGAGGCGCTTGAATTGTATGTCTGGCATAGCGGGCATCACCTGGCGCATATCACCCGGCTGAAGGGGAGGAGCGGTTGGTGAGAGCGGGCATCCAACAACTGCCAACTAAGCCGTAAGCTTGGGCAATGGAGACAGCGATGGACACCACCTACCAACTCCTCGACGGCAAGCGCTGCGCTGAAGCATTGTACAAGGAGATCGCCGCGAAAGCCGCCGCAGTGAAGGCGGACCGCGGACGGCCCCCGCATCTGGCCGCTGTGCTTGTAGGCAGCGATGGCGCCAGCAAGACCTATGTGGAGGCGAAGGTGAAGGCCTGTGAGAACGTGGGTTTCCGCAGCTCGTTGATCCGGCTGCCGGAGACCATCACCGAGGAGGAACTCCTCAACCGCGTGAAGGCTTTGAACCGGGACAAGGACCTGGACGGTTTCATCGTGCAACTGCCGCTGCCCTCACACATCGACGCGGACCGCGTGACGCTGGCCATCGATCCGCGCAAGGACGTGGACGGCTTCCATCCGGTGAACGTGGGCAACATGGTGCTGGGCCTGCCCGGTTTCCTGCCCGCCACACCCAGCGGCATCTGCGAACTGCTGAAGCATTACAGCATCGAGACCGCCGGCAAGCGCTGCGTGGTCATCGGGCGCAGCAACATCGTCGGTACCCCGATGAGCATCCTCATGAGCCGCAACGCCTATCCCGGCAACTGCACGGTTACCCTCGCGCACAGCCGCACGAAGGACCTGCCCTCGATCGCGCGCCAGGCGGACATCCTCATCGTCGCCATCGGCAAGCCGGAGTTCGTCGCCGCGGACATGGTGAAGGAAGGTGCGGTGGTGGTGGACGTCGGCATCCACCGGATCCCTGATTCCACAAAGAAGAGCGGCTTTCGCCTGGTGGGCGATGTGAGATTCGATGAGGTCGCTCCCAAGTGCACGTGGATCACACCCGTGCCCGGTGGCGTGGGACCTATGACGATCACCAGCCTGTTACTGAACACGCTGAAGGCAGCGAGCGCATGATCAGCGCGAGATCGCGAAACGTTTGGTGATCGGTCCCTGCGCGGTGACAGCCTGCATGAAGTAGATGCCCTCGCTGAGCCGGCTCACATCCAGAGTGGTGGCATTGAGTTGTGGGGCTTGTACCTGTTTGCCGGTGGCATCCATTACCCTCACATTACTGATCCGCGACGTGTTCGCAATGCTGATAGCTGTGCTGGCCGGTTGAGGGAATAGCCTGACCGGACTTTCCATCAAGGGCTCTTCCACCGTCGTCGTCATGTCCATTCCCACAGCGATCAGATAGGTGGTGGTGGAGGTCGTGTCGAGGCGGCCGGTGATGTACGCTTGGTCCGCGTCCATGGCGATATCCTGCATGGTCGCACCGTAGGTGAACAGTTGTTGTGAACTGCCGTCAGTGGCTGTGATGACGAGCACCGGTTGGATCGGTACGCCCAAGGGATCGTGCCGGTTGACGGTGAACCAGGGGCGACCGGACGGATCAACGACCAATTCCGTGGAAGTGGCTCCTTGCCCGAGCGACTGGGTGACCGACCAATTCGATGAACCATCCAGGTTGAGGCAGTCCAGGGTCCAATCACCGGCATAGTTGCCATGCAGGGCGAAGATGCGAGTGCCGTCGGTGGCCAATTGCATGGGCACATCGAATTGGCCGGTACTGTAGATCTGGTAAGTAGCTATCTGTGCTCCCGTTGTCCGTTCGATCCGCGTCATCCACATGCTACCCCCCACGATGATCTCACCGTTAACGAATACGGCGTCCTGGGTCCTTGGCATACCAGGGTATGTCTTCGACCATTGGGGCCAGCCATCGTGTGTGAAGGCATGCAGCCCATTGGCCGCGGCAGACAAGTCCCTCGTATAGATCACGCCCTGCTCATCAGCGAGAACGCTGGCCATCTTGAGAGTCTCGAAGTTCGTGTTGGAGTTGCCAAGGCCGCAGGTCCATGAACTTCCATCTGAACGCCTGGCCGCGATACTGCCGGTTGAAACAGCCGTTTCGAACTGTAGCTCGCGCGCTTGATAAACCACTCCATCATAGACGACGAAGTCGTTCAGACGTTCGGCGTTGGCGATCCAGGATGAGATCGGGAGCGGATATTGGCCCAATAATGGCACAGGCACTGGCGTCAGGTCCGCACCATCCGCAGCGAAAGTGTGCAGCAACTCGCAGTGCGGGCTTTGCAATTGCTCCTGGTCGTCAACGGTCGCGTACACAAGGCCGGTGGCCGGATCCACGGCCACATGATCATCATAGGCGCTCATCGAAGGCACCCATTCCATATCGCTGCCGAAAGGCCACGTGTGGACCCATGTGGGTGCCAGTGGCGTTTGGGCAGTTGCGGTAAGTTGAAGGACCCATGCGACCAGTACCGATAGGATGTTGGGGCGCATGGTGATCACGGTTGAGGTGTGCCGGTGATGAGGTACGCCGTGGAAGAAGCACCATCCAGCACCCCGGTGAAGCAGATCTTCCCATTGACGAAGCACGCGTCACTTATACTCTCGTACAAGGTGCCTGCGCCCAGCGACACCAAGCCTTCGTCGAAGCGGTACCACCGCCCGCTACCGCCAGCGGTTCCGGTGAGCCAGAGGCGATCCTGTCCATCGATCACCATGCTCGAGGGGGAAGGGGCGTTGGGCAGGCTTGCCGACTGGCTTTGGTTCGACACCATGTCCCGATAACCGAAGTGGAGCGTAGTGCCGCTGTGGGCACACCAATACAATCGGTTGCCATGGGCCAGGAAACGTGCGGGGCCGACGATACCCTGCCCACTGATATCGAAGGTCCCCAGCAAGGCACCGGTGGCATTGTCGAACATCACCACGTTCGGGAACGCAGCGCAATAGACGGTGTCGCCGAGAACGGCCACACTCGAGAAACTGGCGATGTCGTTGTTCGGGTCGGCCCAGGTAACGTTCCAGAGAGGAGCACTCTGGAGATCCTGCTTCACTAACCGGGCAACTGCCGCCCCGGGGAAGAAGCTGATATCAGTTCCTCCGCAGCCATAGACCGCATCGTTTGTCACCAGGAGATCATTTCCGTAGTCCCACAGGTAGCCATCCCCATCGGTCTGGATGACTTGGCCGTCCAAGTGCCAGTATACGTCCTGTGGGTTACCACCGATATTCATATGGTGCATGACACGGTGTATCGTGCTGTCAACCACGGTCATGTCGATCAAGACATCAAGGCTCCCAACATTGAAGCGGTATGGATACATCGGTGTTACATCCATACCGGTGGTCGTGAACGTATTGGCGAGTTCATCATCGGAGCCGTCCGCGTTGAAGAGCACCGCCCAGATGTATTGGCCATACACGCGATCGCGAGAAATATGGAAGTACTCGCCGCCAATGGTATACGGCCGTATCGCCGACCACTCCAGGTCGATCGGAGGGAACTGGGCGCAAAGATCCAGGGCGCTCAACAGGTACAGGGAGAGAAGCAGTCCACGCATGGTCAAGTGTTCCGTTGAGAAGACGCGCGTACTTCGACGGGTTGCCGAAGGCCCGTCCTCACTCCTCGAAAGTCTCGATCGTCGCCTGGCGCTCCACCAGTTCGGTGAATTTGCCAGTGTAGCGCGTGGCGCGCACGATGTGGTTGTCGATCCAATGGTAGTTACCGCCGCGCGGTTTGCCGAAGAGCAGGCCGTGGTACTTGAAGCCGTATTTGTCAAGCCAGGCGGTGGTCACTTCGCGATGTTCCTCGGTGCGAGAGGTGAAGAAGGTGATGATGTGCCCTTCATCGTACCAACCATTGCAGATCTCCAACGCACCATCGAAAAGGGCGGCGTCGAGCATGCGCTCGGGCTCCTCGTTCGGGATGTCCTCGCAGATCGTGCCGTCGATGTCGATCAGGAAGTTCTTCTTCCCCGGCTGCAGCTTCGGACTGATCTGCTTGCCGTCGGCGTAGGCGTCCTTCAGGTGGTCCATATTGTAAAGGTCGGTCAGAATTCCAGTCTTTGCCTCCTCACAAAAGGTCTAGTAGAACGCCGAGGGAAGCCAGACGCCTATAGCGACACCATAGAGCAGGTCGGCCCAGAAGAAGCGAGCGACATTGAAAATATAGATCAACAGGACCAAGGGCATGGATACCAGCGCCAACGGATCCAACTTCCTGGCACGGACCTTCGCCTCGTCGAACAGGTTGTTCGCATCCTGGTTGGAGGGGATGGCGTGCATGCCAATGGACAGGCCCAACCACATCAGGAAATAGGAGAGTGGGCCTCCCATGTTGAAGAAACTGATCGGCAGGTAGGCCGGGAAACAGATCAGGAAACACAGGGCGGTATTGATGAAGAAGGGGCCCATGGAGATCAGGAAGGTGGACACGAAATTGTCGGTGCGCTCATGGCTCACATAGCCCGCCACGGTATCGAACTGGAAGAACACCACATCGAACACGGCCACTTTCCGGAGTCGGCAGAAGAACATGTGCGCGGCTTCATGCACGATCACGCCTGGGAATGTCAACAAGGCGATGAACTGTCCGGGGATGAAGAACATGGGCTATGCGTTCAGGGTTTCCAGCCGTTGGGGAATCGCTCGTGGAAGGCCGTGCGCGAAATGATCTCACGGGAAGCGAGCCGGTAGAGGATGCGCTCCTCGTACTCCGTGAACGAACTATCGACACCCAAGGAGCGGGCCTTTTCGAGCTGTTGGAGCGAAGAATCCCGATAGGCCGTATCAACGGAGGTCGCATACTTGCAGGCGAACGCTGAAGCGATCGAGGCGAACGTTGTGGGGTTCTCTCGATCAAGTTCCACAAGCTTCTTGCATTGGGCAAGGAATTCATCGTAATCCTGCCGATCGAAAGCGGCACCCAAGCGCGCGTTGGTCATCAGCAATTCGAGTTCGAACTGGCCCGGGGCTTCACGATGCACCTGTTCGAACAGGGCGAGTGCGGCCGCGGCGCTATCGTGTTGCATGGCGCGCAGGCCCTGCCAGTAGAGGCGCATACCGAGCAGTTCCTGCTGTTCTGGAAGCAAGTGATCAAAGCGGTCGATGCCGTTCAGTACGCCATCGATGTCACCCTCGGCGGCAGCTGTCCCGATATCGGTGAGTGCGCCATGCGCCCGGAAGAATCGCCAGTTCCATGCGATGGACACGACGACGAGCAACAGGACACCCGCGAAGAACGCCTTGACCCAGAGCGGGAAGGGCCGGGAGATGAGGTTCTGGGAACAGGACACACAGACCGGTGAGCCGTTCATGTTCTTGATCATCACATCGGCCTTGCTCTTGCCGCAGAAAGCGCAGTGATCCATGTCCGCCAGTCGTGCGATACCAGGACCGCTGCGGTCCGCTTCCAAGGGGTGCTCACGCTCAAAGCAGGATGTGCAGGTCAAGTGCTCACCCACACGGTAGCACTCGTACAGCGGGACATTCGCGCGCTGGCAGCCAGGGCAGGTGATGGTGAACATGCGCCGGGCAAGATAGTGGAGTCATTCGCTCACAGCCTCCCCGTCTTGATCTCCTCCACCACCGCCGGATCCAGCAGAGTGGTGGTATCCCCCAGATTGCTCATCTCACCCTCGGCCACTTTGCGCAGGATGCGCCGCATGATCTTGCCGCTGCGTGTCTTGGGCAGCCCGGTCACGAACTGGATCTTGTCCGGCTTCGCGATGCGGCCGATGCATCTGATCGACACTGGTTCCTCGACCCCTAATTTCGCATCATGAGGAAGGCTTGCTCCGTGGTGGTAAAAGGGATGGTCACCGTTCTCTTCGCTCAAGGACTGCTGAGCCTTCCGGGTTGCCAAAAAGACGATCAGCCGCCCACGCAACAAACTATCGTGCTCCATATCGACACCGTTTTGGTACCGCCCAATGCCGTCGCTGATGTAAGTGGAAACATCTATTCGACGATCCACATCGGCTCCCAGCGCTGGATGGCGGGGAACTTGCGCACCAGCCACTACAGCAACGGCGATCCCATACCCTACGTACCTGATGGTACTGAATGGACTAGCCTTACGACGGGGGCGTGGTCCAACTACGACTGCGACGCCGCATACGATGTCCTTTACGGGAAACTCTACAACTGGTACACGGTGAGCGACTCGCGCAACGTCTGCCCTGCCGGCTGGCATGTTCCCACCGACGCGGATTGGATGGAAATGGAACAGGTCTTGGGCGTCACTGTATCTGATCTGGACAACACCGGATCACGTGGTGTAGCCGCCAACGCAGGTGGTCAAATGAAGGCAGATGGACTTTGGAACAGTCCCAATACGGGAGCAACCGATAGCAGCGGATACAGTGCTTTCCCCAGCGGTCAACGCTCGCTCGGGGGCATTTTTAACAACATCGGCACTAAGGGTCATTGGTGGAGCATCTCAGAGTATGATACCGACATGGGCTGGTTAAGGGAACTGTCCTACAACAACGCTGGGATATACCGGCTGTACAACTACAAAACTCTCGGGTTATCGATCCGATGCGTGGAGGATTGAGATCTCACACCCTACCTGCCTTGATCTCCTCCACCACTGCGGGATCCAGCAGAGTGCTCGTATCGCCCAAATTGCTCATCTCGCCCTCGGCCACTTTGCGCAGGATGCGGCGCATGATCTTGCCGCTGCGTGTTTTCGGAAGTCCGGTGACGAACTGGATCTTGTCCGGCTTCGCGATGCGGCCGATGCCGGCCACTACGGCTTCCAGGATCTCGCCGCGCATGTTCTCGCTGGCGGCCGTGTCGTCAGCAGCGATCGGCGTGGCGGTGACCACGTAGGCATAGATCCCCTGGCCCTTGATGTCGTGAGGGAAGCCCACCACGGCGCTTTCCACCACACCCTTCGCTTGGTTGATCGCGTTCTCGATCTCCGCCGTACCGAAGCGGTGGCCGCTCACGTTGATCACATCGTCCACGCGACCGATGATGCGGTAGCGGCCTTGCGCATCGCGCTTCGCACCATCGCCGGTGAAGTAGTAGCCCTTGTAGCTGCTGAAGTAGGTCTGGCGGCAGCGCTCGTGATCGCCGTAGGTGGTGCGGATGATCGACGGCCAGGGAAACTTGATGGCGAGCAAGCCTTCCTGTTCGTTCTCCGCGATCTCCCTGCCATCGGCCGTGAGTAGAACAGGTTGCACCCCGGGTAGTGGCCAGGCCGCGTAGCTCGGCTTTTCATCAGTAACACCGGCGAGCGAGCTGATCATGATGCCGCCGGTCTCCGTCTGCCACCAGGTGTCCACCACGGGACATCGATCCTTCCCGATGTGCATTTTGTACCAATGCCAGGCCTCCTCGTTGATCGGTTCACCCACGCTGCCGATCACCTTCAACGAATGGAGCGAGTAGGCGAGGACATGGTCCAATCCGGCGGCCATCAGGCTGCGGATCGCCGTGGGCGCGGTGTAGAAGATGTTCACCCCGTGCTTGTCGATCACCTGCCAGAAGCGGCCCGCATCGGGGAAAGTGGGGACGCCCTCGAAGACCATCGTCGTGGCCCCAGCCAGTAGCGGCCCGTATATGATGTAGCTGTGACCGGTGACCCAGCCCACGTCGGCTGTACACCAGAAGATATCGCTCTCCTCGTACTGGAACACGTTGCGGAACGTGTAGTCGGTGTAGATCATGTAGCCACCGCAGGTATGCACCACGCCCTTGGGCTTGCCGGTGCTGCCGCTGGTGTAGAGGATGAAGAGCGGGTCCTCGGCGTCCATCTCTTCGGCCGGGCAGTTGGCGTTCACGTGCTTCAGTTCCTCGTGCAGCCAGACATCGCGGCCCTCCTTCATGTCCACGGTCCAACCAAGGCGATCGGTCACGATCACACGCTGCACGCTCGAACAGGTCTCGAGCGCTTCGTCCACCACACGTTTCACGGGGATCTGCTTATGGCCCCGGTTCAGGCCGTCGCTCGTGAGCACCATGGAGCATTGCGCATCCTGCACACGGTCGGCGATACTCTGTGCGCTGAAGCCTGCGAACACCACGCTGTGGATCGCCCCGATGCGTGCACACGCCAGCACCGCGACCACCAGATCCGGGATCATCGGCATGTAGATGCAGATGCGGTCGCCCTTGCTCGCACCGTTGCGCTTGAGCACGTTCGCATACCTGCACACGCGTTCGTGCAGTTCGCGGTAGGTGAGCTGCGTAAAGTGTTC
>JBDTNF010000003.1:0-9202 GCA_039933875.1 Flavobacteriales bacterium
CCCCATCCTTGATCACCAACCGGCGGTCGGCCATCCCGGCGAGTTCCTCGTTGTGGGTCACGATCACGAAGGTCTGGCCGAGTTCGGTGCGCAGGTCGAAGAAGAGTTGGTGCAGTTCACGCGCATGCGCTGAGTCGAGATTGCCGGAGGGTTCATCCGCCAGCACGACGCTCGGCGAGTTGAAGAGAGCGCGCGCCACCGCTACGCGTTGTTGTTCGCCACCGCTCAATTGACCGGGCTTGTGTTCGGCGCGCGGAAGGATGCTGAGGCGCTCGAGTAATTGTTTTGCGCGTGGCTCGCAATCGTTCATGCTGCGTCCGGCGATCAGTCCGGGCATCATCGCATTCTCCAATGCGGTGAACTCCGGCAGCAAGTGATGGAACTGGAACACGAAGCCGATATGCTTGTTGCGGAACGCACTGAGGTTCCTGCTGCTCAGCGCACCTACTTCCGTTCCATTGATCGCCAGGGTTCCGCTATCGGCTCGTTCAAGGGTGCCAAGGATCTGCAACAACGTGGTCTTGCCCGCACCGCTGGCCCCCACGATGCTCACCACCTCACCCTTCGCCACATGCAGGTCAACGCCCTTCAGTACCTCCAACTCCCCGTACTTCTTGCGGACCGCCTTCGCCTGGATCATGGGCGTAAAGAAACGGATCACAGGTCAGGCAGAGCCTATTCCGGGAGGGAATGGAGAGTGGTGAGTGGTGAGTGAACCAGTTGGGTCGTACACTTGGTCAACTCTAAACAGCAGGGTCATGAGCATGCAGAAGTTTCAGGATTCAATGGCCTGGTAGAAGGCATTGGATCTGTGCGAGACTGTGGATATCGCGTTGGAGGGGAACCGGAATTGGGGTTTCAAAGACCAACTGTTCCGGGCTTCTCTGTCGATCTGCAACAACTTGGCGGAAGGCTTCGAAATGCCCACGACGGCCCACCAGCTTCGGTACCTCTGGATCGCCAAGGGGTCGTGCAATGAGGTCATATCCATGTTGCATCTCACAAAGCGCCGGAAGTATTTCCAGGAAGTGGACGTTGAACGGATGCTCCTGCTTTCCGATGAGATCAGCCGCTTACTGAGAACGTACATTGATGGCAAGTCGAAGAACTGGCGGAAGATCCCGGGCGGTGCGAGCCTCTTATTCCTCGGCTTTCCATGACCACCTTCACCTTCGCGCGTTAGCATCGAGTATGGTCAACTCACCACTCTTCACTCCTTACTCACGACTCGCCTGTACATTCGCGCCATGAACCTCCACGAATACCAAGGCAAGCATATCCTCACCCAGTACGGCGTACGCGTGCAACGCGGGCTGGTAGCTTACAACGCCGACGAAGCGGTGGACCAGGCCAAGCGCCTGAGCCAGGAGACCGGCACGAAGTGGTGGGTGGTGAAGGCCCAGATCCATGCCGGTGGCCGCGGCAAGGGCGGTGGTGTGAAACTGGCGAAGAGCATCGACGAGGTGCGCGAGAAGGCCGATGCCATCATCGGCATGATGCTGAAGAGCCCGCAGACACCGCCCCAAGGCAAGAAAGTGCATAAGGTGTTGATCACCGAGGATATGTACTATCCGGGTCCAAGCGAAACGAAGGAGTACTACATGAGCGTGCTGCTGGATCGCGCCAGCGGGAAGAACGTCATCGTATACAGCACCGAGGGTGGCATGGACATCGAGGAGGTGGCCGAACATCATCCGGACAAGATCCTGAAGGAAGTGATCGACCCGCGTGTCGGTCTGCGCCCTTTCCAGTGCGGCAAGATCGCGACGAACCTGGGTGTGACGGGCAACGCGAAAAAGGAGATGGTGAAGTTCGTCGCCGCGCTCTACAAGGCCTACGAAGGCTGCGATGCTGCGATGTTCGAGATCAACCCGGTGCTGAAGACCAGTGATGACAAGATCGTCGCTGTGGACGCGAAGGTGCGTTTAGATGGCAATGCGCTTTACCGCCACCCGGACTATGCCGAGATGCGCGACAAGACCGAGGAGGATCCCATCGAAGTGGAGGCTGGCGAAGCGGGCTTGAACTATGTGCGGCTGGACGGGAACGTCGGCTGCATGGTGAACGGCGCTGGTCTCGCGATGGCCACGATGGACATCATCAAGTTAAGTGGTGGTGAGCCGGCGAACTTCCTCGACGTCGGTGGCACGGCTGATGCCGCGCGCGTGGAGAAAGCGTTCCGCATAATCCTGAAGGACGAGCGTGTGAAGGCGATCCTCGTGAACATCTTCGGCGGCATTGTGCGCTGCGATCGTGTGGCGCAGGGCATTGTGGACGCGTACAAGAACATCGGCGACATCAAGGTGCCGATCATCGTGCGGCTACAGGGTACCAACGCGATCGAAGCGAAGGATCTCATCGACAAGAGTGGCTTGAAAGTGTTGAGCGCGGTCGCGTTGCAGGAAGCTGCCGATCGCGTGAAGCAGGTGCTGGCCTGATCGCATGGCGCTGTTGCTGTTGCACGGTGCCCTGGGTAGCGCCCGCCAACTGGAGCTATTGCAGCAACGCGTCGGAGGCCTAGCGATCGACCTTTCCGGCCACGGTGCTCGCGAGATCCCGGCGAGAGGGATCCGCTTCGAGCAATTCATCACGGACATCGACGTCGCGTACGCCGAACACGGCTGGTCAAACGCCGATCTCTTTGGCTACAGCATGGGTGGCTATGCAGCGCTGCTATACGCGGCGAAGCATCCGGAGCGCGTGCGCTCAGTGGTCACAGTGGGCACCAAGCTCCTATGGACCGAGGAAGGGTTGCAGAAGGAACTGCGGAAACTGGATCCCGAAATGATGCTCGCCAAGGTCCCTGCCTTCGCGGCCGCGCTCGCCGCTGTTCATGGTAAGGATCGTTGGCGCGATGTGGTCGCTGCGATCGCGAACAGCATGAGCGAACTCGCTACGCAGCCCCTGCTCACTTCGGAGGTCGTCGCGCGGATCGAATGTCCCGTGTTGCTGTGCGTGGGCGATAGTGATAGCACCGCCGTTCCTGCCGACACGCGGATCTTCGCGGCGGACCTGCGCAGGGCGGAGGTCGTCTTGCTTCCTGGAACGCGCCATCCGTTCGAAGAAGTGGACCTCGCGTTCCTTGTTCCCCGGCTCCAGGCCTTGTGGGAGCGTGCCGGATCGCCGTGATCACCGAAGCAGCTTCAGCCGCGTGCCTTCCGGAAGCGCATGATAGAAATACTTCCTGTGTTCGGGCCCGGCTTGTTTCTGTTCGAGCAGCAGCACTTCCATCGGGCTGCGCTTTTTGCCGTTGCCGTTCGGGCGCTGTGCAAGAAGGGTCATGTGCTTTGCAGGATCCTCGAAGACCTCGCCCATGCTGAACGCACCGATGCGCAAGGTGTCGCCGGGCTGCAACGTATATGTGCCTCCTGTCAAAGCGGGCGAAGGTTGCTTCGTTGTCGCCGTCACGACGCAAGCCCATTTCGTGCTGTTCACTACGAACACCTCGTTCACGAACATGTGCTGCTCGCGCACCACTTCCTGCCTGTAGGGTTCCGTCACTCCCGGTTGCTGCGTCACACGAACGCCGGGGCCGGGGATGGGCCCGTAGTTATCATGCCCCTGTTCCGTGAAGCCCGTCTGGATGCCGTGCTCGTCGAACGTCGTCGTGCTCCGGTACCATTGGATCCCACCATCGGGCGCATCGCTGATCTCCGCCTTGCTGATCGCCCCGTTGGGGTGGTAGCTGAAGTTCACGCTCGCGTGCCCCCCGATCCGCCGTGTCTGGTAGTTGATCAACTCCTTGCCAGTGTGGTCATATGCCCAGCTCCGGCCCCAGCGATCGTCGGTATCCATCCATTCCCGGGTGCTCACCTTGCCATCGGTGAAGTAGTGGAGCACCACCGTTCCACTGTCGGTCTTGAGCGTTCGTTCCCGGCCTTGGGCGTGTAGCGCTGAAACGCAGACGAGACAGGTGGAGAGGATAAAAAGGCGCATGGTGGCTCGAAGTTGCCAAACATCGGGCCAACAGTTCCGCTGCGGTTCCCCATCTTCACCGTCCATTTTCCCGATCGACAGCGTGGCCAAGCAACGTAGCATCCAGAAACTCCTGATCGCGAACCGCGGCGAGATCGCCCTGCGCGTGATGCGTTCGGCCCGCGAGATGGGCATCAACACCGTCGCCGTGTATTCCGACGCCGATCGTAATGCACCCTTCGTTCGTTTCGCGGATGAAGCCGTCCACATCGGTCCGGCACCCAGCAAGGAGAGCTACCTGGTCATCGACAAGCTGATCAAGGTGTGCAAGGACCTGAAGGTCGATGCTGTTCACCCGGGCTACGGATTCCTCAGTGAGAACGCGGATTTCGCCCGGCGGTTGGAGAAGGAGGGGATCATCCTGGTGGGCCCGCCAGCCAAGGCCATGGAGGTGATGGGCGACAAGCTCGCGGCGAAAGAAGCCGTGAAGGGTTATGGCATCCCGCTGGTGCCTGGCACCGAAGGCGCGGTGAGCGGCTTGGACGAGGCCATGAAGGTCGCGAAGACCATCACCTTCCCGATCCTGATCAAGGCTGCCGCTGGTGGCGGTGGCAAGGGTATGCGCATCGTTGAGTCGGAGAGCGGTTTGAAGGAAGGCCTTGAGCGGGCGATCAGCGAAGCGCAGAACGCCTTTGGCGACGGCAGCGTGTTCATCGAGAAATACGTGGCCGGTCCGCGCCACATTGAGGTGCAGGTGCTCGCCGACAGCCACGGCAATGTGCTCTACCTCTTCGAGCGCGAGTGCAGCATCCAGCGGCGCCACCAGAAGGTGGTGGAAGAAGCTCCTAGTGCGGTGCTCGATGAAAAGCTCCGCAAAACCATGGGCGAAGCGGCCGTGAACGTGGCCCGCGCGTGCGATTACGTCGGTGCAGGTACGGTGGAGTTCCTGCTCGATGAAAAGCGCAACTTCTATTTCATGGAGATGAACACGCGCCTGCAGGTGGAACATCCGGTGACGGAGATGATCACCGGACTGGATCTGGTGAAAGAGCAGATCAAGGTGGCGCAGGGGGAGAAACTGTCCATGAAGCAGGAGGACCTGAGGATCAACGGCCACGCGGTCGAAGTGCGCGTTTATGCTGAAGACCCTGCGAACAATTTCCTGCCGGACATCGGTACCCTCACCACTTACCGTCCGCCCCAAGGGCCCGGCGTTCGTGTGGACGATGGCTTTGAGGAAGGGATGACGATCCCGATCCACTACGACCCGATGATCGCCAAATTGATCACCCATGGTGCCACCCGCGAAGAAGCGATCGAGCGCATGGAGCGGGCGATCGATGACTACGCGATCAGCGGGGTGGAGACCACGCTCGGCTTCTGCCGGTTCGTGATGGGGCATGAGACCTTCCGCAA
This sequence comes from Flavobacteriales bacterium, assembly GCA_039933875.1. Classification (GTDB taxonomy): domain Bacteria; phylum Bacteroidota; class Bacteroidia; order Flavobacteriales_F; family PHOS-HE28; genus PHOS-HE28. Next base: position 5,332 of record JBDTNF010000003.1, read on the forward strand.
GGGCACCTACGACACCCATTTCGTGCGGGACCATTTCAGGCCGGAACTACTGGATGGGACCGACCCGGAGGAGGCCATGGCAGCCGCGCTGGTGGCTGGCCACGTGTTCGCCGGGCGGGGTCACCAGCCGACAAGCCAAGTGGCGAACGGCGCTTCGGGAGTGAGCCCGTGGAAACTGAAACGCCGATAATGGGGTAAAAGGGAATATTCGGCCGCAACTTTGCGTTGTCGGCTCGACCCTGTCGGCCCCATGTTCGGCGTTCGCTCCATAGTCCTTCTTGCTGCCTCCGTTCAGGTCGCCGCTGTTCTTGGGCAGTCGCAAGGGCTCTATCCCTCTTTCATCGAGGTGAGGGTGGAGAACGGGGACACGCTACCGACCATCCTTCTTCGGGAGCAGCAGGTCGACGGGTTCACGAGCGCCAAAGCTCGACGGGCGGCCATGCGTTTCGATCGGCTGGTACGCAATGTGCAGAAGGTCTATCCCTACGCCCGTGTTTCCGCTCAGCTGCTCCAGGAATACGAGCACGACCTTTCGGCGATACAGAACGGCCATGACCAGGATCTTTACGTGAAGCTTGCCGAGGCGGAATTACGGGCGGAGTTCGGAGAGGAGTTGAAGGGACTCACCGTGAGCCAGGGGCGCGTGCTGATCAAGCTGGTGGACCGCGAGACCGGGCATACGAGCTACGAGTTGGTGAAGGAATTGCGGGGCAACTTCCAGGCGTTCATCTGGCAGGGTCTGGCGCGGCTCTTCGGCAACGACCTGAAGGATGAGTACGACCCGCTCGGCGATGAGGCCGCGATCGAAGCCATCGTGCAGCGTATCGAACGCGGTGAACTGGGTGTGACCGCCCGTGGCGCGCGGACCGCGAAGGCGCAGGCGCGCTTGGAGAAGCGGCGAGCCAGGCTCTACAAGAAGTACGGGCTGCCGGTGCCGGACACGAGCATGAACTAGGCTCGCGCCAGTGTCGTCCTCAGGACGGCTTCACACCAATGAAGAGATCCTCGGCCGGGTTCAACCCGAAGTGATCGAACTCCTTCCGACGTGCGAGTTGCAACCGCTCAACGATGAAACCGGCTGCGACCAGACGGCCCTGATAATCCTGGCCATAGAGGCGCAGGTGATCGAACTGACCATAGAGCCGTTCGCGTTCCCTCGGGTCCGTGACGGAAGGATCCTCGATCGTGGTTGGTGAGTTGCTCGAAAGGGGCACCTGCAGCACCGCATGCCCGCCGGGTTTCAACACGCGGAACAATTCACGCATCGCCTGGGCATCGTTGGGCACATGTTCCAGGACGTGGTTGCAGATCACCAGGTCGAAATGGCCTGTCTCGAACGGGAGTGCCTCGATGTCCATGTTCCGGACATGCTTCGGGTAAACGTAGCCGGCAGTGAACTTATCCCCGCACACATATTCCAACGGTTCCAACCGACCAAGGATCTCAGCGATGTGTACATCCGGGGCGATGTGCAGGATCCTGCTCGTGCCCACCCGATCATAGAAGTGCAGCACATCACGCAGGTAAACATGCACGAGCCGCTCCCGATCGATCGCTCCGCAATTGAAGCAGCCCGCGTTGCGCCGCCCCGCGCCACTCACCTGTTTCTCCTTCAACACCTCCACCTCGAAACCGATGGGGGTGAGCGCCCTGCCGTGATAGCCGCACATCGGGCAATGGAACGCATTGCCACGGTAATAAATGGTCCTAAGCTTCCGCTGGAGGAAGTCGGGCAGCCAGGTGGGCAGCATCATGCGGCGGCGAAGTACGGAGCGGCGCCAAGCTAGTCATAGAGGCTGCCTCTTCCATGGGCAGCGCTCAATTTTGGACTTCCTGCTGTTCGTCCAGGCGGCGCTCCAGGATGAGATCATCCATCACGTAGCCTTTTCCGATATCCAGGACCTCTTCGCCGACGCAGGCGAAACCGAGATGTGCATAGAAGCCACGCGCGGGGTTGTATTTGTTCACGTTCAGGTTCACGGCGGTGTCACCGGCCCGCCGGGCGGAGTTGATCACCGCTTCAACAAGGAGCCGCCCCAAGCCGGTGCGCAAGCGGCTCGGCTCGATATAGAGCTTGTGCAGTCGTGTAATGTGCTGTTGCCTGTAGTTCAGGCCGATCCCGGCGAAGCCCAAGGCCTGGTCCCCTTCGAACGCAAGCAGGAATACCTCGCCCTGCTCCATCTGCGACCGCAGCACCGCTTCGCTGTACCGGGTCTCCAGCATGTAGGCGAGTTGCTCGGGAGAAAGGATGTCACCGTATGCCACAGGCCAGGCCCGCAACGCGATCGTCTGGATCACAGGAATGTCCGCCAGGATGCCCGCACGAATTCGAACAGCAGGGGAGGAGCCCGCCATGGCGCCGATCAAAAGTGGTAGCGCACTCCGGCGAGCAAGCCAACGCTCCAGAGATGGGCTGTGATCGGAGCATCGACCAGTTCGGTCAATTGATAGCGCCCTGTCGGGGCGAGCCGCACCGCAATGTGATCATTGATCCTGTAGATGACGCCGAGATCGATGTAGGCGGAAATGGACAAGGTGTTGTACTCCACATCCCCTTCGCTCAGCGTTTCGTGTGTCACGTTACCATCCGGCCATTCCTTGACGGACGTATAGCGATGTTGGACCATAGCATCGAAGACGAACCCCATCGCCGGTGCGAATTGGAGCCTGTGTCGTCCCGGCCGGAAGCGCACGATAAGGGGAATTCCGAGGTACTTGAAGGAGTCGATGTAACGAACACTTGCCGGTATCGCAGGATCGTTAGTGACCGGATCAGTGGCATGGAAGCTGTTGAATTCCTCGGTTTTCCAGCCAAGATCAGCATACCGCAGTCCACTTTCAATGAACCAGTGCTGGCCGATCCCATAGGCGACCTCAAAGCCGATCGCGAAGCTCGTTCTGGGTAGTTCGTGATCATCTCGCAGGTCTACCACAAGATCAAGCTGTTCACCTTGTTCCCTTACCAGCAACTCGCGATAGCAATGGTCCACAGAGCCGTACAAACCGATCTCGAAGCTTGAATGTGTCCGTGTACTGTCCTGCGCAGAAGCACAAAGGATCGAGAGAAAACCAGTCACGAGTAGCGCCGTTCGCATGTTCAGCGTTTGAACGCTGAAGCTACCACAAGGTCCTTGCTGCCCGCCGTGTAATGGTAAAAGCCCTCACCGCTTTTCGCACCGAGCTTTCCTGCGGTCACCATTTGCACAAGCAACGGGCAGGGGGCGTACTTCGGGTTGCCAAAGCCATCGTGCAGCACACGCATGATCGCCAGGCAGGTATCGAGCCCGATGAAATCAGCCAGTTGCAACGGACCCATGGGGTGGGCCATGCCGAGCTTCATCACGGTGTCGATCTCGGCCACACCACCCACGCCTTGGAACAATGTCTCGATGGCCTCATTGATCATCGGCATCAGGATCCGGTTCGCGACGAAGCCGGCGTAATCGTTCACCTCGACGGGAACCTTGCCGATCGCCGCGCTTAGTTCCATGATGGTCCGTGTCACCGCATCGCTGGTGTTGTAGCCGCGGATCACCTCCACGAGCTTCATCACCGGCACGGGGTTCATGAAGTGCATGCCGATCACCTGTGCGGGCCGGGCCGTCACCGCGGCGATGCGCGTGATGCTGATGGAGGAGGTGTTCGTGGCAAGGATGCAGTTCGCTGGCGCGTTCGCATCGATGTCCTTGAAGATCTTCAGTTTCAAGTCCACGTTCTCCGTGGCGGCTTCCACGACCAACTCCGCGTTCTTGACACCAGCGGCGGTGTCGGTGTTTGTCGCGATGTTCTTCAATGTGGCCGCCTTCTGTTCTTCGGTCAGCATCCCCTTCGCTACCTGGCGGTCAAGGTTCTTCCCGATGGTGATCAGGGC
>JBDTNF010000004.1:0-10358 GCA_039933875.1 Flavobacteriales bacterium
TCACGATCACTTCGCCGGAGAAGATCGTTTCGCTTCGCTTGTTGAGTGCTGATGGTCGGGTGTTGCAGGAATGGACTACGAACAAGAACGTGCTCGAATTGGAACTCGATGAGTTCGGACTTGGCCTGTACCTGCTCCAAGGCCTTTCCGAGACTGGTCAATTGATCAACTGCTCGTTCATTAAACTCTAGATCATGCGATCACTTCTTCTCGGTGTGATCCTAATGTGTCTCGCGGTGCGCGCACAGGCGATGACGATAAACTTGGATGAGTACGTGTTCCAAGCGGCGTGCAACAATCCCATCGGCTTGATCCACATATCGGTGTCCGGAGGAACGGCACCATACACCTTCCTATGGTCCGACGGATCAATTCTGGAGGATCGCGATAACCTGCCGCCCAACGAGTATTCCGTGACTGTGACCGATGATCTCGGGGCGACCGAGACCGCATACTATTCCGTGGTGGGGAGCCCAATGCTCATCGTTCAGCTCACGCAGGCCGAAAGCATGCCCTGCCCCAATGAAGCGAACGGATCCTTCATCGTCATCCAAAGCGAATTCAGTGGACTTGATCCGTACAGTATGAACGTGCAGGTGAACGGTACACCAGTCTCCCAATCGGGTGTGGACATGTGGGGCAATCCCATGTTCGCGGGCGTGGCATCTGGTGATGTGGTAGTGATCTCTGCCACGGATGCACTGGGCTGCGCTGGTGGCACCACGCAGATCATCTACGGACCTGAGGACACACCGGTGGTGATCACGAACATCCAAGGGGAATGTGTTGGTACGCTTGGACATGCTTCCATTTCGGCACCTTTCGTCTGGTCCACCGATCTAAGTGTTTGGAACGATCAGGACCAGGTCGTCTATCATCAACCCGACTTCCTGAATGGTGGCACGGTGGGCGGACTTGCCGCAGGCGACTACACTATCAAGCAAACATGGTCGGGCATCTATATGGTACCGTGCGACACGCTCTATTTTCCGCTCACCGTTCCGTACATGGGCAACCTGTGTGGCACCGTCCAAGGCAGTAGTTGGTATGATGTGGACGCGGACTGCGTGCATGACGCCAATGAAGTGGGCATACCCTACAGCCCATTGCTCCTCGAACCCGGAGCACAAGTGGCCCTCACCAATGGCGCAGGGCTCTTCACATTCCCCTTGGCAAATGGCGCCTACACGTTGGCGCAGGCCGATGCCACCTTGATACCGATCTGCCCATCGGGGCAACCCGTGCCCTTCACAGTGAACTCGAACATTCAATCCATTTCGCTGGCCAACGGTAGCACGGTGCCGCTGGATCTTTCGATCATTGGCTCGCACGGCCAAGCTCGCCCGGGGTTTGCGACCGCGATCCATGCGCTCGTGCGCAACCTTTCCCCGCAGCTGAGCGGTGCGGTCACCGCCACCATCACCATCGATCCACTGCTCGTATTCCAGAGCGCTTCGCCGACACCCACCAGCGTGACCGGTAACACGGTGAACTGGGACTTCCCGGCCATGAACTCGTTCACCGAACAGAGCCTACACGTTCAGGCCACTGTGCCAGTGGGCACAACGCTGGGAACCATGCTCGCATGCAGCGGAACCGTTTCGAACGGCCTGCCTGAAGGGACGCTGGCGAACAACAGCTTCGGTGTTGGCCAAAGCGTAACTCAGGTGGTAACCGGGAGCTTCGACCCCAATGACAAGATCGCACGCACCAGCAGCGGTTGGAGCCAGACGATGTACTACATCGATCAGGACGAATGGATCGATTACGCGATCCGCTTCCAGAACACCGGAACCGATACAGCGTTCACGGTCCTGGTCACTGACACCGTGGGTCCGGTGCTCGATCTATTGAGCTTCGAGCAAGGCGCATCCTCGCATCCGTTCTCGGTTTCATTCAAGCCGGGCGGCGTGATCGAGTGGCGTTTTGCGAACATCCTTTTGCCGGACAGCAATACGAACGAAGCTGCAAGCCATGGCCTCATCAGCTTTCGGATCAAGCCCATACTGCCGTTGATGGCAGGCACCTTGATCGAGAACACCGCGAACATCTTCTTTGACTTCAATGATCCGGTGATCACCGAGCCGAGCGTGCTCACGGCGGAGTTCAGTACGGGGGTGAATGCTTTCACCGGCACTTCGGGGCACATCGAAGTGCTGCCGAACCCAGCAGAGGATCATATCACGACCATCCGCAAGGAGGAAGGAACGGCCACGGCTGTGATCCGGGCAGCGGATGGTCGTGTGGTACGCACCGAACGCTTGCAAGGAAAGATCGGAACATTGGATATCCACTCCCTGTCCGTGGGCACCTATCTGATCGAGGTGAAGAGCGAGAGCGGGACTTCCATCACACGCTTCGCGAAATACTGACGACCATGCTGCGGAACACCTTCCTGATGATCACCGCCCTGCTGGGCCTGAGCGCTGCGGCCAACCTCGCTGTGAACCTGACCGTGTATCATGAGTCCTGCGGCAATGCGAACGGGGAGGTGGTGGCGGAGGTTTCTGGTGGTGCATTGCCTTACACCTACGCCTGGTCCAACGGCGGCACCGATCTGATCATCAACAACCTTGTACCCGGCGCATACAGCGTTACGGTGACCGACAACCTCGGTACTCAAGTGACCGCGAACGCAACGGTACTTGCGCTGGGCTACATCGATTTCCCCAGTTTCCTGGCTGTCTCTGAAGCCGGATTGCACGCGTGCGCCGGTATGTGCAACGGAGGTTTCCGATTTGACGAAGGCATGGTCCCGAATGCCGTGCAACCCTTCAGTTTTGACCTTACGCCGGCGATCATCGACGGCCCCGGCCAATACACATTCCTGGGCTATTGTGGTGGGCAACAAGCCATGATACAGATCACCGACGACGCCGGTTGCATGGGCACATTCAGCACCTGGACCTTGACGGGTTCCGGAGCCACGCCAACGCAACTGGTCGATGTGAGCGATGCGTGCAATGGCCAGTTGAACGGGAGCGTTACGGTCGAACTCGGAGAGGATCCGGTGCTGGGTGGCAGCTTCTACACAACCATCGTTGATGAGTTCGGCGTGTACGTGTGTTGCCTGTGGACCCAGAACACGGGCCTGTACACCTTCGACGGTCTTGGCCCCGGCAGCTACAAGGTGCATCGGGAGGTAACAGCAGGCGTTGATGGCTGTGTCGAAGAACTGCCCTTCACCATCGCTGATCTGGGCAGTTCGTGCGGCAGCGTGAGCGGAGACAATTGGTATGATGTGGACCAGGACTGTGTGCTCGATGGTGGCGAAGCGGCGATCCCTTACCATGTGCTGGAGATACAACCTGGACCGGAGTACGCCCTCACCAATCCACAGGGCCATTACTCGCGCAACCTGCTCAACGGTTCTTTCACCCTTGCGCAGACGAACCCCACCTTGATCCCGATCTGCCCGGTAACACAACCTGTTCCTTTCACGCTCAACTCGGATGCCCAGGTGATCGACCTTGCGGATGGTAGCACACAGCCATTGGATCTCGCGATCATCGCTTCGCAAGGTGCCGCTCGTCCCGGGTTCAGCTTTGCGATGTGGGCGCATGCCGCGAACCTTTCCCCGCAATTGAGCGGTGCCGTTACCATCACCTGCGCCTTCGATCCGCAATTGGTGCTCTCCAGTGCTGTTCCGGTGCCGACGAACATTATCGGCAACCTCATCACGTGGGACCTGCCTGCATTCGGGTCGTTCGCCATGCGGGACTTCGCGGTGCATTTCGATGTGCCCGTCGGCCTTGCGCTCGGCACCGTGCTTTCCAACCAGTGGGAAATATCCAACACGCTGGGAGCCGACATCGATCCCGGGAACGATGTCGCAACGCTCACGACCACTGTTGTTGGCAGCTATGATCCCAATGCGAAGGAGGTGCGCACCAGCAGCGGGCTGAGCGCAACGTTTTATTTCATTGATCAGGACGAATACATGGATTACACCGTCCATTTCCAGAACACTGGCACAGCAACAGCGATCGATGTGATCGTCACGGATACGCTCGCGGCTGATCTGGACATGGGCAGCTTTGCGCAAGGCCCTGCATCGCATCCGTTCGATGTGAGCTTCAGACCGGATCGCGTGGTGGAGTGGCGGTTCGCGAACATCCAGTTGCCGGACAGCGGTGCGAACGAAACGGACAGTCATGGATCGGTGAACTTCCGCATTCGTCCTCTTGATCCGCTATTGCCGGGAACGGTGATCAGCAACACCGCGAACATCTTCTTCGACTTCAATGATCCGGTGATCACCGAGCCGAGCGTATTGACGGCGGAGTTCAGTACCGGCGTTGATGAGTCGCTCGTTGTGCATGCGGTGACGGCCTATCCGAATCCTGCAAGCGACCGGTTGTTCGTGAACGGAGGTAGTGGAACGTTCGAATGTATCCGTGTCGCGAACATGGATGGACGGATGGTCCTCGATCTTCCTGGGCGCGGCAATTCCAGCGTGGTGGATGTTTCCGAGCTTTCAACTGGGACATACGTCCTCACCGCAAAGACCTCCGATGGGTGTGTGCAACGTCTTCACTTCAGCGTACTACATCCATAGGCCGAAGCCATGAAAAGAACCCTACTCTTCGTCGCGACGATATGCGCCACGATCCTTGCTCATGCGCTCACTGTGGAAACCAGTGTCCTCATGCATAGCTACTGTGGCAGAGCGAATGGCTTGATCTATTCCTACGCCAGTGGTGGCACGCCGCCCTATACCTACTCATGGAGCAACGGTTCCACGGACTGGCAGGCGCCAGGTCTTACGCCCGGGATCTACACCATAACGGTCACGGATGCCGTATTGGACCAAGCCACCGCGCAAGCCGAGATCTTGTTGTTGAGCAGCTATGGCGAGTCGTGGCTTCAGGGCGCTCCGCTCGGCTACTGTAGTGGTGACCCCGCGCAAATGGCCATTTTCACCGGGCAGAACAACCTGATCGACCCCTACGATCCCTCGGGCCTTTACGGACCTTGGCCTTACGCCTACTCTCATCCCAACCTCATCGAATACGGGCAGTCGACCATGTGCCTTGGGAGCATGACGTCGATATACAACATGCTCTTCTTCGACGCGGCCCCTGGTACCTACTTGCAAGTGGCTTTCCAGGATGCGGACGGTTGCCCTGGCATCTTGGATGTGATCATCGAAGAACCCTTCACACCGCCGCAGTTGCAGATCGTGGGTGTGGGGCCAAGCTGCCAGAACGGTGCCTCCGGGTCCATGACGGTGTCGGTGAGCGATAGCGATGGGAAGGAATTCGCGATCTATGTACGTAGGGCGAACCAGACGATCGCTTGTTACGCCTCGGATGTGACAGGCTTCACCTTTGATGGGCTCACCCAACAGGATGGACTGAAGACATTCAATGGCTTGCAGCCGGGCGACCACTATCTCATCTGGACCACGGATCCCTATGGGCTCTACGAGGGCAATGCGTTCATGGACTACGAATGCCGCGACTCGGTCCTGTTCAATGTCGGAACGATCGCTGCGGATTGCGGCAACCTCAGCGGCCGTCTATACCTGGACGACGATGCGGATTGCGTCATGGACGCCGCGGAGAACCGTGTGCCAGGTAGCATCGTCACCGTGGAGCCGGGGCCTTACTACCTCACCACGAACAGCACCGGACAGTATTCCAGTGCGTTGCCTTATGGCAGCTACACGGTGAACGAACAGCACCCGGTGTTTGTGCAGAGTTGTCCGGCGCCCGTGACCTTGAGTACACCGGCCACGCAAACGGTAAACACCGGATGCGCGGGCGGCCAACCGTTGGATGTGATGGTCACCGCAGGCAGTGGACCAGCGCGACCTGGGTTCACACTGGGTTATGGTGTACAGGTACGCAATCTCACGGCGACGGGTACCGGCACGGTGACGTTGACGTTGGAATTCGATCCGGCGCTCACCTACATCTCCGCCAACCCTGCACCGACTTCCGTGGTCGGCAACATCATCACTTGGACGGATCCGGACTTCACCATGACGACCGTGTTCCAGGAAAGCTACTTGCATGTGGACCTCCAGATCCCGCCTGACATCGCGTTGGTGGGGACAACGCTGTCGGCGACCGCCAACATCACTACTCAGAGCACCGATGGGGATGTTGCGAACAACACCTACATCACTTCCGTGGTCGTAACCGCAAGCCTGGATCCGAACGACAAGACAGCGGCCACGAGTTCACGCTTGAGCGATAGCCAGTACTTCCTGCAACAGGACGAGTGGATCGATTACACCATCCGCTTCCAGAATACCGGCAACGACACTGCCTTCAACATCTTCGTCACCGATACGTTGCCCGCGCAGTTGGACCCGGCTTCGGTGATCATGGGGGCCGGTTCGCATCCATACACATGGAACATGGGACTCACGGGCGTGCTCAGCGTGATCTTCAACGATATCATGCTGCCGGATAGCAATGTGAACGAAGCGGCGAGCCATGGTTTCGTGCTCTTCCGCATCAAACCGCAGGACGCGCTCTTGCCCGGCGAATTGATCGCGAACACCGCCAACATCTTCTTCGACTTCAATGATCCGGTGATCACCGAGCCGAGCGTGTTGGTGGCGGAGTTCAGTACTGGGGTGCAAGCGCAGGAGCACCGCGAGGAGCAGCTCGCTCTTTTGCCGAATCCGGCTAGCGATCGCATCACGATCACGTCCCTGAGCAGTTCGATCATCGGTGTGCGTTTGATCAGCGCCGATGGAAGATCGATGCACGCTGAAGGATCACGTACGAGCAGTTGTACGATGGAAGTGGCGGGTCTCGCCCCGGGCCTCTATTTCGCTGTGGTGCGGCTTATGGATGGCAGCACGTCACAACGCCGATTCATCAAATACTGAACACCGTGGACCAAGGAAGTCTTTGCCGGGCCATGTCGGTCGTGGCGCTATGGTCATTTGCCTCATTCGCATCGGGCAGCTACGTGCAGATCAACACTACGCCACTGACGTTCTGCGGATCGACCGACGCCAGCGCTTACATCGTTTCGAACGCGCCGTTGCCATGGACCATCCTCTGGAGCACAGGCGCCATCACCGATTCGATCACTGGTTTGCCCGCCGGTACCTATTCCGTGGAACTCACGGACGGCGATGGGGTCACGTACACGGATGTGGCGGTGATCTCCGATTTCCAACTGAACGTTTTCGGGGGCACGGGTGAAGTGGCCGGCTACCTCACAGGCAATTCGGGCCTTGCTTGCGGCACCGATTGCAACGGCGTTCTGGGTTTCGTCGTCTCCGGTATGGGCATTGGACAGTCCTACGCGAATGGGACACCACCCTACAGTTGGACCTTCGATGTGCCGGCAACTTACTTGGGCAGCGTTGTGGTGAGCAGCGGCTTTTACGGTGGATATGAGTATGCGCTTTTCTCCGGGTTCTGCGGTGCTACTGCGTACAATGCCACGGTTACCGATGCACTGGGGTGCGTGGGCGGACTCTATGATCCGGTCATGAATATTTCTCCGAACCCGGATGCGGTCTCGGTGACACCCTATTGCGCGAACGGATCAATGGGGACAGCTTACCTGGATCCGTTCCCGAGCTTTCCTCAATGGCCGTTCTCTGCGGAGATCTGGAAGGATGGCGCGTACTTCGCCACACAAGGCGTCAATGACCCGCACTCACTTAACGGTCTGCTGCCTGGGGATTACGTGGCCTATTGCCAAGGTTTCGATAACGAAGGCTGGCCGGTCACATGCGGGATCGTTACGCTGAATTTCACGATCCTCGATCTGGGGCCGAATTGCGGGGTACTCCAAGGGCAGTCCTGGTACGATGAAGATGCCGACTGTGTCTTTGACGGCGGTGAGTTGGGCATGGCGGGCGCTGTGCTCGGCATTTCACCGGGTGGGCAATACGCTTATATCGGTGGAAGTGGACAGTTCTCCATCCAACTGCCAGCGGGCAACTATTCGCTTACACAACTCGATCCGTATGTGGATCCGATCTGCCCGGTGGTTCAACCGATACCGTTCACCGTTGCTGGTGGAACCACAACGGTGAACTTGGCCAACGGCAGCACGGAGCCGATGGACATTGCGCTTTACCTGAGCGACGGTGTTGCACGTCCGGGTTTCGATCAATCCGTCCATGGGTCCGCGCAGAACCCGACACCGCAAGCCACTGGGCCGGTCACGCTTACGTGCACCTTCGATGCGCAAACGACCTTCCTCACTGCAACGCCCCCTCCGAGCATCGTGGCGGGAAACTCCGTAACGTGGGACTATGCCGCTTTGAACTACTTCGGTAGCGCTGGTTTCAGTGCGATGGTGAGCGTGCCCAGCGGAGTGCCCATCGGCACCATGGTTACACACACGTGCTCGGTTTCCAACACCTTGATCGAAGCCACATTGACCAACAACGGCTACAGCGTGAGCGAGGTGGTCATGGGCAGCTTTGATCCGAACGACAAGACGGCGCGCACCAGCAGCGGTTGGAGTGATGCACTCTACTACATCGACCAGGACGAGTGGATCGACTACACCATCCGTTTCCAGAACACAGGCACGGATACGGCCTTCACGGTCGTGATCACCGACACGTTGGCGGCGGAATTGGATATGTCGAGTTTCGTTCAAGGCGCGGTTTCGCATCCGGTTGCGGTCGCTTTCCGTGCGGGTCGCGTGGTGAAGTGGACCTTCAACAACATCCTTCTCCCGGACAGCAACGCAAATGAAGCAGCGAGCCACGGTTTGGTCGCTTTCCGGATCAAGCCTCGTGACCCAGTACTTCCCGGCACTGTGATCAGCAACACCGCCAACATCTACTTCGACTACAACGACCCGGTGATCACCGCGCCGAGCGTGCTTACGGCGGAGTTCAGTACCGGAGTACCAGCCAACACATCGGATGGATTTGAAATTTACCCGAACCCGGCGCGGGACCATCTCACGATCCATGCGCATGGAACGATCCGGCGCGTGATCATTACTTCAATGGACGGAAGGGCCGTGAGCGACCTGCCCGAGGGTAACGATACCGCTGTCATCGATACGTCGCGGCTGCCGGGCGGCTCTTATGTGATCGCGTCACAACTCGCCACGGGTGCGTGGTTCCGAAAGTCCTTCGCTGTGATCCGAACCCAAGACTGAAAACATGAAGCGATATCTCCTCGTCTCGACGTTCCTGCCTTTCGCGTACTGCGCCTTCGCGCTGACGGCGTCCATCACTCCCAATTTTCCGGCCATCTGTTCGTACCCATCCGGAAGTCTATACGGGGGTGCCAGTGGTGGAACTCCACCCTACACCTACCTGTGGAGCACCGGTGCGGTCGATAGCTACATCGAGAACGTGCCAGCGGGCTTCTACAGCCTTACCGTCACCGACAATGTTGGTACGGAGGCTACGGCGGACTACACGCTGATCGCTTCGAATCCGGAAGGGTTTGTCGGTGGTTTCCAGAACTGCCCGAACAGCCTGCTCAATTCTCCATTCCGCATGTTGGGCGAAGCCAACATTTGGGAAGTGGGTGTTCCTCCCATCACCTTTCAAGATGGCAATTACTATGGTGATGTATTGAGCAGCGGACAGCAGTACCAGAACGCGCTCTACGTCTCCACGTTCAATTCCTGGCCTGCGCCAGGCACGTTGTTGGATCTTCCGTTCACGGATTCCAACGGTTGTCCGGGTATCGTTCACGCCACGATCCCCGAACCCTTCGCTTACCCGGTGCCGCAGGTGCTCACAGTGGATGGGGCGTGTTCCGATGGGTCCAATGGTAGTGCCTTGGTGCATGTGCCCGCCGAGCAGAACCCTTGGCCCAATTACATCGACCTCCTCCACGACGGTGCGCCGTTCGGGCAGTTGGAGGACCAGTACAACTCCGGCCAGATGTTCGGTGAGGTGCCGCTCACCATCGAACGTAACGACCTGCCAGCAGGGGACTATGCCATGGTGGTGTGGTCACGTTTTCCCTATCCGTATGATTGGTTGGAACAGAACTTCTTCCCGTTCGGGAACTATTGCGGAGACACCACCTGGTTCACGGTGCCCGATCTGGGTTACACATGCGGCACCTTGACCGGCACGGCATATATGGACGACAATTTCAATTGCACAGCGCAGTACAACGAGGTGCGCGTGCCTGCTTCGGTGATGGAGATCGAACCCGGTGGGTACTTCACCATGACGAACGCGAGCGGGGTCTACCACGCGAACATCCCCTACGGAACATACACCGTGGAGCAGCAGAGCGTGGTGGTGGACGAGCATTGCGCGGGCGTGCCGCAATCGTTCGATCTTCCCGGTGGACTGGTGACCGCCACGCGCGACTTCCCCGACACGACGCTGCTGGCGCGCGATGTGGAGATCGATCTGGCCTCTTCGTCCGCACGGCCTGGTTTCCCTA
>JBDTNF010000005.1:0-69024 GCA_039933875.1 Flavobacteriales bacterium
GCAAGAAGAAGAGCCAGGTGGAGGAGTACCTCGACTTCTACAACGGCGAAGGCGTGCAGCACATCGCCATCGCCACGGACGACATCGTGAAGAGCGTGCGCGACTTGATGAGCCGCGGCGTGGAGTTCCTCAAGGTGCCTTCCTCCTACTATGTTGGTCTGCTGGACCGTGTGGGCAAGATCGATGAGGACATTGGCCCGCTGAGCGAGCTCGGCATTCTCGTGGATCGCGACGACGAAGGCTACCTGCTACAACTCTTCAGCAAGCCTGTTGAAGATCGCCCGACGATGTTCTTCGAGATCATCCAGCGCAAAGGCGCGAAGAGCTTCGGCAAGGGGAATTTCAAGGCGCTGTTCGAGGCGATCGAACGGGAGCAGGAGGCGAGGGGGACGCTTTAGCCACGCTCAACCAAGATGTCACGGAGCATTCACGTCACATACAAAAGCGTCAAAGGCCTTTCGAAGAGGGAGGTCGATGAGCAGGCAAGTGATGCGAATTCGGACTTGCGACAATTGTCAAGGAAGGCAGCCCTGAAGAAGTGGGTCAAGAAGGCGCGCAAGAAGTGAGCTTCATCAAACGTCGTCGTCCCGTTCTTTCGTGTGGGAATTTCAAGGCGCTGTTCGAGGCGATAGAGCGGGAGCAGCCACTTCGCTGCGCTCGTGATGACAGGCAAGGGGGACGCTTTGATCGCCCTTCTTATCTCATTGCTTCGCGAACGGCACACTCCGCCGGGAACCTCCCGCACTCAGCACCACCAGATAGCTTCCCGAAGCAAGTCGGCTCACATCGATCGTTTCGCGTTGCTGGCCTGCGCTGCGCATTGCCTTGCTGGAGTAGCCGTCGACCATTCGCCCATCGGCGCCGAACACGGTGCAGGTGACGGCTGCTGTAGCATGCAGCACGTAGCTGAGCACTACCTGATCCGTTGCGGGGTTGGGGTAGATCGTTGATGCGTCGATCGGTTGCAAGACCTCATCCACGCCTGTTCCGCCAGCGTCGGTGAAGTAGCGCCATGTCGAGAAGACATCGGTTTCTCCACGACCACCTACCACCACGCGTCCATCCGCCTGGAGACAGATGCCATAGCCCAAGCCGGTCGGCGAGGGGGCCACGCCGTTGGTGCCGAACGTGTTGTCCGGTGTACCATTCGCCAGGTAGCGCACCAATGCGATGCCGAACGTTCCAAGTTCATCCCTGGAGCCCGCCGCAAGGATCTTACCATCGGGCTGCACGGCCACCGCCCTGCCCGCATCGTTCCCCGCAGTTAGCGCGGTGCTCACCTTGCCATCGCCATCGAAGGTGTTGTCCAACGTACCGTCGGCGTTGAAGCGGAACAAGATCAGGTCATAGTTACCGGTGCTGTTGCTTCGACCGCATGTGATGATCTTGCCATCGGACTGGAGCGCCAAGCTGAACCCTTCGCTGGCCCCGGTACCCATGGAGGCCGTAGTGAGTCCGCCATTGCCGAAGGAGGCATCCGGTGTTCCGTCCGCATTGAGGCGCAACACGAAGGTTCGGGCTGCAGAAACGAAACCACTGTCGCCAGCGACCACGATCTTGCCATCGGGCTGCACGGCGATGGCATACGCATCCATGTTACCGGTGCCCCCGACCGACACGACACCGCCAACACCGAAGCCGGCATCCACGGTGCCGTTCGCGTTATACCGCACAACACCGACCGAATCGGGGCCACCTGCGTAGCTCCATCCTGTCATCAGGATCTTGCCATCGGCCTGTACCGCAATGGCGCGGCTTTGGCTGGGGCCGCCGCCGACCAAGGTGGTCACCTTCCCGTTCGTGCCGAAGGAGGCATCCAGGGTTCCATCGGTGTTGTAGCGCACCAATCCGAACCCGTAGTAGAACAGATCAGTGAACGCCGTTCCGCCCACGAGGATCTTCTGGTCCGCTTGGATCGCCACAGCAAAGGCCTCGGCATCGGCACTGTTCACAGGGGTGAACAACCATCCATCGCCACTGAAGGTGTTGTCCAAGGTGCCGTCGGTGTTGTAGCGCGCTACAGCGAACTTCTGTTCGGGTGCATAGTCGGCCCAACCCACTTCCACGATCTTCTGATCGGCCTGCACCGCCACGGCTTGGCCATTGGAGGGAAGCCCTGCGAACCCACAGATGGCGATACCGTCGCCATCGAAGCTGGGGTCGAGTGTCCCGGCTTGGGCGAAAGCGCCGCTAACGAGTATGCATAGCGCGAAGGTGTAGGGTGTTCTCATGGATCCGGTTGTTAAGCGTGGCCAAACTAACGGTGGCCTTCCGCCTTGCATATCACGAATTCTCGTGATGCGACCGCAGGCGCTGTTCGAGGCGATCGAACGGGAACATCCACTTCGCTGCGCTCGTGCTGACAGGCACGAGGGACGCTCTGGTCTGTCTCACTTCCTATCCTCCCGATCCCTGCGCGCGAGCACCGCGTATTCTTCGCGGATCCGGTCCAGTTCCTTGTCGTCCATTTCCTCCAGGTCGAGCAGCGAGTTGTTGGCCGTCTCCACCGCGCGGATCAATTCATCGAGCTTGATCTGAAGTGCCTCCGTATCGCGGTTCTGGGTGTTCTGGATCAGGAACACCATGAGGAAAGTGATGATGGTGGTGCTGGTGTTGATCACCAATTGCCAGGTATCGCTGTAGTCGAAGAGGGGGCCCGTGCACGCCCATACAACGATCACCAGCACGGCGATGATGAACGTGGCTGGCCTTCCGGTATAGGTGGAGGTCTTCTTGGCGAAGCGGGTGAAGGGAGAGTTGATGGGCATGGCTTGAGGTGTTCCCCTCAAACCTACCCAAGGCAACCGGCGATCGACACCTACGGCACCGCCACCTTCTTCACCCACCGCTGTTCCTCCGCTTGTACCCGCACGAGGTAAACCCCTGCGGCCATAACGCTGAGATGAACGGGCAAGCCATCCCAATCGCGTGCGAGGCATGAACGCCCCATCGCATCCGTGATGGTGAGATGCGCACGCTGCTTCGCATTCAACACCAACCATGGCCCGCCTTCCCCATCAATGACCCGCAGGCCGTTCTCTGACGGGGCCGTCGGAATAGCAGTGAAAAGGCATTCCTCCATCGCAGCCCAGAAATTCGCAACGGTCGTGCTCGCGACACCCGGCGCGATGGGGCCGGTGACCATGCCACCGGCATAACCGAGCCAGTACGTCCCGCAATTGCTGATGTGATGATCACCGGGCTGTTCCAGATCGGGTGGGAAGCCAGCGGTGATCTCGTTGCCCATGAAGTCTGTGTCATGTAGGCCCCACACGACGGTATCGCCATCGTTCCACGTCCCCACATAGTGGCGGCACAGCGCTCCATTGTCGCCCCACACGGTCAGCGTATCACCCACCGAAACGTCCCCATGGAAAACCTCGATGACCTTCACACGCATGCCGTAATACACTTCGTTGAGTTTGACCCCCAGAACCACAGCATGGGGTTCGTTCCATTGCGGTTCCAAGGTTTCGCAGAACGTATAGGGAAGCACCATCGAGCACTCGCACGCCTGCGAAGTGGCATGCAGCAGAAGGGTTCCGGCCAATAGGCTGTATCTGGTCTTCATCTCAGTGGAGCATTATTTTCCTTTCGAACTGCCGCTGCTCTGTCCGCACAAGCACGACATAAACCCCGGCGGCCATGCCGGTGAGTTGAAGGGGCGAACCATCCCAATCGCGCGCGAGGCATGAGCGGCCCATCGCATCGGTAATGGTGAGATGCGAACGCTGCATCGTTGTCAGTGACAACCATGGTCCGTCCTCTCCTTCCCAATTGAGCAACCGATCCTCCTGCTCGCTCTCATTCACTCCGGTGGCCAGACACCCGCTCACAAAGTCAGCGAAGTACTCGATGGGGATCGAGGCGTTCACCCCTTCCTCCGTGAGCGCACCGGTGACCATGCCGTTGGCATAATCCAACCAATACGTACCACAGACGGAGATCAGGTAATCACCCTCCTCTTCGAGCGGACCTCCCTGATAGTCCGTCCAGCGCAAGGCCCAGACCACCGTGTCGCCCAAACCCCAGGTATCGGCGTACACGCGGCACAACAGGCCCGTATCGCCCCATACCCGCAAGGTGTCATCCACGTGGGCCGTTCCGGAAAAGACCGTGAGCACCTTCACATCCATGCCATGCGCGATGCCGCCGACCTTCACGCCCAACACCACGGCATCAGGGACCCACCACTCGGGGTTGGGGAACGGCGGGTGCAGCACGCCGCAGAAGGTCTGGGGGCCATAGCACGAGCAGGCCATGGAAGAACCAGTGCCCAGCAATGTGGTCCAAGCGAGGATGCGTAGTGCTGGTCTCATGGCAACTCCTTTGGTTCAGGATGGTCAACAGCCAGCGCACGTTGTCCGCATGGTGACCGATGGTTCACAACACCACGGGCGAGACTATTCTTTCACGAACCGCGTCCGCTCGACCTCGCCACCGAGCGAAAGCACAACGGTGTATAGCCCGGCCGAGATCCCGTCCAGCGGCAGTGCTTCGCGATAGGTTCCTGCTGTGCGCTGTTGATGTACGAACAGGCTGTACACCCGACGCCCTTGCACATCCCACAATTCAAGGCTCACCGGTTGATCGGCAGAAACGGAGAACTCCAGCCACGCTTCATGCACGGCAGGGTTCGGCTGGACACTGAGGCCGCTGGTGCGCATCGCCACAGCAGCGATCGACGTGTGGACCTCCGGCTCCAGGCGGATCACAGCGATATCGTTGGGGAAGTTCCCGCAGTCGGTGAGCCCGGTCACCATCACATCGCCATCGGTCTGCAGGGCGATGGCATAGGCGACATCCATGGCCTGGCACCCCATGTCCACGAGCACCTTGCCGTCCCCATTGAACGAAGGATCGAGCGCGCCATCGGGCAAATAGCGCACTGCGGTGAGATCGGCGAAGGTCGTTTCGCTGGATCCCGTTCCTGTCGCCAGGATGCGACCATCCGGCAGGTAGTAAAGGCCGAAGATCTCCGGGCAGTCCGGCGAGATCAGCGAACGCACGATCCCATCATCGTCCAGTTCCGGATCCAGCACTCCCTCGGGATCGTAGCGCATCAACTGGAACCCCTGGCACTCCCCGTTCAGATCCAGCGGTGCACCACCGCCGATGAGCATGAAGTCGTCGGGTTGCAGCAGGAACGCATGAAAAGAGAAGTCCGCGCCCGTCAGCAGCACACCGTCCGTGCCGAACGTGGGATCCGGGGTGCCGTCCTCCTCCAGCCTAGTCAGGACAAGCCCGTTGATGGTGCTACACGCGAGCGCGATCCTCCCATCGCTGCGCAAACCCATGCCCACATGCCCGGTCAGCGTACCCAAACCGATCGGCACCTCCTGCACGCCATCGATACCGAACGTCGGATCCAGCGAACCGTCCGGTTCGTAACGCACCACAAGGATCGATCCGCCGACATGCCCGGCACAGATGATCTGGCCAACATCGTTCAATGCCACGGCGGTGTACACTTCATTGCCATCGAGGTCCGTGATGACCACGCTGTCAACACCGAAGTCCGGATCGAGGGTGCCATCGGCGAGATAGCGCAGCACCAAAGCATCCCGCTGGAACCCATCGGCCAGGGTGCCACCCACCAATACCACCGCGTGGTCCTGTTGTTCGACCATCGCGTTGGCGAAGAGGGAACGATCGCCGAAGGTGGTGCTGGCAATGCCCAGATGACCGAAGGCTTCATCCAATTCCCCATCAGGTCCCACCTGTGCCACAAAGGCCACGGAAAATCCCAAGTCGAATGGCGTAGCCCAACCCGAGATCAGGGTCATGCCGTCGCCGCGCACGACCATGGCGCTCACTTCATCGATGCTCTGGTCCACATCGATGATCCGGCGCCCCCCATCGCCGAACCCCGGATCGAGCATCCAGGTCTGGGCCATGGCGGGTGGTGAGGTCAGGAGCAACGAGCACAGGGAGAGCGTTAGGGCTGGTCTCATGGGAGGGTCGTTGGGCTGCTCGGGCAGGGGAACGTGTTCAATGTAGGCAAGCCCAAGGATCGGCCGCGATGCGGGGCTTCCGGTAACTTCGCCACCCTTTCGATCCCATGTACCGTACGCACACCTGTGGCGAGCTCCGCATCGCCGACGCTGGAAAGACCGTGACCCTGGCCGGATGGGTGCAGCGCACCCGCGATCTGGGCGGCATGACCTTCGTTGACCTGCGCGACCGATATGGCCTCACACAGCTCACGTTCAATACGGACAGCGACGCATCGCTGCGCGAAACGGCTCGCACACTTGGGCGGGAGTTCGTAGTGCAGGTCACCGGTAAAGTGATCGAGCGCCAGAGCAAGAACGCCAACATGCCCACCGGCGAGGTGGAGATCTTCTGCAGCGAACTGAAGGTGTTGAACGGGGCGAAGACACCACCCTTCACCATCGAGGACGAGACCGACGGTGGTGACGAGCTACGCATGAAGTACCGCTACCTCGACTTGCGCCGCAACCAGGTGCGCAAAGGACTGGAGCTGCGCCACCGCATGGCCATCGAGGTCCGCAACTACCTTAGTGCACAGCATTTCATCGAGGTGGAAACGCCCGTGCTCATCAAGAGCACGCCCGAAGGTGCGCGCGATTTCGTGGTGCCTAGCCGTATGAACCAGGGGGAGTTCTACGCGCTGCCGCAGAGCCCGCAAACCTTCAAACAGCTGCTGATGGTGGCTGGCGTGGATCGCTACTTCCAGATCGTGAAGTGCTTCCGCGATGAGGACCTGCGCGCAGACCGTCAGCCGGAGTTCACGCAGATCGATTGCGAAATGGCCTTCGTTGAACGCGAGGACATCCTGCAGGCGTTCGAGGGCATGGCGAAGCATTTGTTCAAGGCGATCCTCGGCAGGGAGTTCCACGAACCCTTCCTGCGGATGAGCTACGACGACGCGATGCGGGACTATGGCTGCGACAAGCCCGATCTGCGTTTCGGGATGCGGTTCCATGATCTGACCTCGCTCGTGCAAGGCATGGGCTTCAAGGTGTTCGATGACGCGGAACTTGTTGTAGGAATTAACGCCTCAGGCTGCGCGAATTGGAGCCGGAAACAGACCGACGCACTGATCGACTTCGTGAAGCGTCCGCAGATCGGCGCGACGGGGATCGTGTTCCTGAAGTGGACGGAGGAGGGGTTGAAGAGCACGGTGGACAAGTTCTATTCGCCGGAGCAATTGCAAGCTTGGGCCGCCCACTTCGGCATGAAGCAAGGCGACCTGTTGTGCATCATGGCCGGTGGGGCGGACAGAACACGCAAAGCGCTGAACGAGCTGCGCCTGCGCCTCGGCGATCTGTTGAACCTGCGCGATCCGTGGAATTTCAAACCGCTGTGGGTCGTTGATTTTCCGCTGTTGGAGAAGGACGAGGCGAGCGGGCGCTGGCATGCGATGCACCATCCGTTCACCTCACCAATACCGGAGCATGCGCACCTGCTGGAGAGCGATCCCGACGCGGTGAAGGCCAATGCGTACGACCTGGTGATCAACGGCACCGAGATCGGCGGTGGCAGTATCCGCATCCACGATCGCGCGATGCAGGAAGCGATGTTCCGCGTGCTTGGCTTCACCGATGAGGACGCGCGCTACAAATTCGGCTTCCTCCTGGATGCCTTCGAGTACGGCGCTCCCCCGCACGGTGGCGCGGCCTTCGGCTTCGACCGCTGGGTGTCGCTCTTCGGTGGCCGCAGCGATATCCGCGAGTTCATCGCCTTCCCCAAGAACAACGCCGGGCGTGATACGATGATCGACGCCCCGAGCCGCATCGACGACATCCAGTTGAAGGAACTGGGGATCGGCGTGAACGAACCGGTCCCTTGAACCTATGGACGCACGCGACACCGACTTCCTCCGCGAAGCGATCGCCATCGCGCGCGCCGGCATGGAGCGCGGCGACGGTGGCCCTTTCGGCTGTGTGATCGTGAAGGACGGCCGCGTAGTAGGGCGTGGCAATAACCGCGTCACCAGCACCAACGACCCCACCGCACATGCGGAGGTCGTAGCGATCCGGGAGGCCTGCGCAGAGCTCGGCGATTTCCAATTGACCGGTTGTGTGCTCTACACCAGCTGCGAGCCCTGTCCCATGTGCCTCGGTGCGATCTACTGGGCACGACCCGATCGCGTCGTGTTCGCAGGCACGCGGGTGGATGCCGCCGATGGCGGATTCGACGACCAGTTGATCTACGACGAACTTCCATTGCCCTACGCCGAGCGCCGAATCCCGACCGAACACGCGTTGCGCGACGAGGCACAAGCCCTCTTCGCCGATTGGAAGAAGAAGGCGGACAAAGTGCGCTATTGATCAGCAGCCGGTTCAGCGTGTCCATCGCACTGGCACATACCTCCACAGAAGAGCCGATGGAAGGGCTGTACATGGGGGTCTCGTTCTTCGTGCTGCTCGCGCTCTACGTGCTCTGGGCGGCACGTAGCGCCGGTTACCTCCGGGGTCCGAAACCGCTTAGCCGGGCACAACGCACTGTGCTAGCCAGGTACGGCCTCCATTACCAACGGCTGCGTCCAGCACAAAAGCCACGGTACGAACGCATCGTTTCCATATTCGTGAACGACAAGGAGTGGGTCGGCGCTGGCATCGTGGTGACCGAAGAAATGAAAGTGATGATCGGTGCATGCGCGGCCCAGTTGCTCCACGGATTCGAGGACGTGGAACTGATGCACTTCGACCGGATCGTTGTGTATCCCGATAGCTACCGCTCGCACCGGAGCGGCAGGCTGCAACAAGGCGAGGTGCGGCCCAGGGTGGGCATGATCATCATCTCGTGGCACGACTTCCTGCAAGGCTACACCCACAGCGGCGACGCGCACAATGTGGGCCTGCACGAGATGGCCCACGCCATCTGGTTCGAGAACACCATCATCAATGGCGAGGACCATTTCCTGCATCCTCCTTTCCTCCAGAAGTGGAACGAACTGGCGACCATCGAGATCGCGAACATCCATGCTGGTGAACATGGCTTTTTCCGGGATTACGCCGGAACCAATGACGCCGAGTTCTTCGCTGTGGCAGTGGAATACCTGTTCGAGCGACCCTTGGAGTTCCGGGACGCCCGTCCAGAGTTGTATGCCCACCTGTGTGGCCTGTTGAAACAGGATCCCGCCACGGTGCTCTCGTTGAATTGAAGAAGCCTCGATGTGCCTGGGTGAGTTCCACCGGCCATGCCCCCGACCCTGTCGTGTTCGGCAGCATGCGCGGATGCTGCGAATGCGGGTTTGGATGACCAGTTGATCCACAACCAGCTTCCCCTGCGTTACGGGAAGCGGCGTATCGCCACAGACCACTCCCCGCTTGAAGAGGGCCTGGCCCCTTCGCCCCCTATCGCCAGCGACAAGACGACCTGGTCGTGCTGCATTCCCCATCGGCAGTGCAGCCGGGGCGATCCAAAAGCCCAAGCTCCCGGACGGACGGAACCCGGACCACCAAAACGCGTTGAAGGGGACCGCTGATCCCAGTGGCACGACCGATGAGAACCACGCTGCTCTTCCTTCTTGCTCTTGCCGGGGCCGGGACCGTCCAGGCACAAACCTCGACATGGGACGTTCATCCCCTGAACACAACCCCCTGCCCGGAGTGGATCTACCCCGCCCCCGGATGTGGAGGGTGTTCATCCTGTCGCATGGCGATCGATACCGATGCCAACTTGATGGACGGGGGGCTTTTGCGCTGGAGTGATGATCTGGTGATCTGCCCCCATCCGATCGATAACCAAGGCAACAACGTGGTGCTGACCACCGGGTGGCCCATTGAAGCGGATCCCCATTCATTCCTCTACGGGCGGGTGGATCTGCACCAGGCCATGCACATCGACACGCTGGAGGTGATCTGCGCACGCGGGAATGGTGGTCCTGACTCCATCGACGTGGCGGTTCAATTCAATGTGACCGACTCGCTTCACACCACCACCGTCCTGCAAGGTGCTTTGACCAATGAATTCATCACGTACACAGCGACCGATCTTGGCTGTGCCCCGATGATCGACCAACAGTCCGGCTGGATGAACGTCTACCTGCAGGCCCATGGGGGCGATCTGGGGTTCCTTCTCAAACAAATACGCGTGGTCGCCTCACCCTGCGCCTTCACCCCGGTCGAGGACATGGGTCAGGAAGCCATCCTCTTTTTACCCACAGCGGGTGGTGTGAACATCACGGTCATCCAGCCGACGGATGTGGTCATCGCCGATGCTCTGGGTAGGCGGACTTTCCAAAAGAGATCCGCTGCTGGAACGGAGTTCATTCCCCTGAACCAAGGCCTGAACATCGTTCGCGTAGGCGGGGTGACGAGGAAGTTCATCGGCGAGTGATCGAAGTTCCCCTCACCACGAAAGGGGAAACAGGTTAACACAACCCGATTTTAAGCCCCGCAGGGCATTTCGCCGCTTTCCCAAAAAGTCGAAGCCCCTTCCGGGGCTTCGTTCACTTGGTTGACCGACCAGGGCTCGAACCTGGACTCTTCTGAACCAAAATCAGACGTGTTGCCAGTTACACCATCGGTCACTACCGCCCTGCTCTCGCAAAGCGCGGCAAAAGTAACAACCTGCGCCGTTCCGCAACAAACCCGCACCACCTTCGGCCAAGGACTTTCGGTATTTTCGCCGCTTCCCGCACCGCACCCCCGCACATGGACTACAAGAAGCTGAACATCATCACCGGTTGGTTGGTGTTCCTGGTGGCCACTTGGACCTACGTCACGACCATCGAACCCACGGCGAGCTTCTGGGATTGCGGCGAATTCCTGGCGACCGCCAACAAACTGGAGGTGGGCCACCCCCCGGGGGCGCCTCTCTTCATGATGATCACCCGCGTGTTCAGCGCGTTCGTATCGACCGAGAACGTGCCGGTGGCCATCAATATCGCCAGTGCGTTGTGCAGTTCGTTCACCATCCTGTTCCTGTTCTGGAGCATTACCCACCTGGCCCTCAAACTGGCCACCCGCAAAGGCGATGAGGAACTGACCACGGGCAAGGTGATCGCCGTGATCGGCAGTGGCGTGGTGGGCGCCCTGGCCTACACCTGGAGCGACTCGTTCTGGTTCAGCGCTGTTGAGGCCGAGGTCTACAGCATGTCGTCCCTGTTCACCGCCATGGTGTTCTGGGCCATCCTCAAATGGGAGAGCGAAGCGGATGAGGCCCACAGCACCCGCTGGCTCATCCTCATCTGCTACCTCATCGGCCTGAGCATCGGTGTCCAGCTCCTCGGCCTGTTGTGCATCCCGGCCATCACGCTGGTCTACTACTTCCGCAAGTACGAGCCCACGGCGAAGGGCATCATCTACACCTTGATCATCGGGGCTGTGATCCTGGGCACCATCCAGGCCATCATCATTCCCGGCCTGGTGAAGGTGGCCGGCTGGTTCGAACTGCTGTTCGTGAACGACATGGGCCTGTCCTTCAATACCGGCAACCTGGTCTATACCCTGTTGGTGATCGGGGCCGTCGTCTGGGGCCTGCGCTGGACACAGCGCAACGACAAGGTACTCTGGAACACGGTGATCCTCGGCGTGGCCGTGATCCTGGTGGGGTACAGCACCTATGCCATGATCGTGGTGCGTAGCACGGCCAATCCGCCCATCGATGAGAACAATCCGGAGAACGTCTTCAACCTGGTGAGCTACCTGAACCGTGAACAGTACGGCGATCGGCCGCTGCTGGTGGGCCAGTTCTGGGACAGCCCTACTTCCGCCGAGCGCAAGGATGGAACACCGGTGTACACCGCCACCTACCAGATCCAGAAGGGCGGCCGCACGGTGAAGAATTTCTACGACCGCTGGAGCGCCCAGCACTTCGTGGATGAGAACCCGGGCCATACCATCGAACACAAGTACATCATCACCGATGCACGCAAAGGCACCGAAGTGGTGTACGATCCGGATTTCACGGTGCTGTTCCCGCGCATGTACAGCTCACAGCGCAATCACATCGATGCGTACAAGAGCTGGAGCGATTTCAAGGGCAAGCCCATGCGCACCACCGACCGGGAGGGCAAACCCACGATCATCTACAAGCCGACCTTCATGGAGAACATGCGGTTCTTCTTCTCCTACCAGGTGGACTTCATGTACTGGCGCTACTTCATGTGGAATTTCGCCGGACGCCAGAACGACGTCCAGGGCGGCGGTTCCATCACCGATGGCAATTGGCTCACCGGTATCAAGGCCATCGACGCGCAGCGCCTCGGCAACCAGGACCAGTTGCCGCCGAGCATGACGGAGAACAAAGGCTACAACCGGTTCTATCTCCTGCCCCTGCTGCTTGGTGCGATCGGCTTCATTTACCAACTCGTTCGGCATACGAAGGACTGGACCGTGGTCGGCCTCCTGTTCTTTTTCACCGGCGCGGCGATCGTGGTCTACCTGAACCAGACGCCTTACCAGCCACGTGAGCGTGACTACGCCTACGTCGGCTCGTTCTACGCCTTCGCGATCTGGATCGGTCTGGGTGTGTACGCATTGTTCGATGCCGCACGGTCCCTCACTCAACGTGAACTGGCCTACGCCGTGGGCGGGGCCTTTGGTCTCGGTGTGTTGAAGTTCCTGGTGGAATCCCTGGGTGATGGCGGCCACGCCGTCTCTTACATCGTGTTCCTCATGGCCGCGCTTGGCGGTGCCGGGCTCGCGCTGTTCTATGGGTTGGGTCGAGCGATGAAGAACGATACCGTGGCCGGTGCGCTGGCCATGGTCCTGGGCCTGATCATTCCCGCTGTGATGGTGGCCGATGGTTGGGATGACCATGACCGTGGCAACCGCACGCCCGCGCGCGATCTGGCGGGCGACTACCTCAACAGCTGCGCACCCAATGCCATCCTCTTCACCAATGGCGACAACGACACCTTCCCGCTCTGGTACGCGCAGGAAGTGGAGGGCATCCGCACGGACGTGCGCGTGGTGAACCTGAGCCTGCTGAACACCGACTGGTACATCGACCAGATGCGACGCAAGGCGTACGAGAGCGATCCCGTGCCGTTCGGCCTGGCACCCGAGAAATACCGCCAGGGCACTCGTGATGTGGTGGCCTTGATCCCACAAGGACGCAAGGGCTACCGCGACCTCAAGGAGATGATGGGCTTCGTGGCCAACGACCGCAACATGCAGGTGCTGTTCCAGCGTGGGGTGAAGGACGCGTACTTCCCGACGGACAAGTTCAGCATCCCGGTGGACAGCGCCACGGTGTTCGGCAATGGCACCTTGAGCGCCAAGGACACCACGTGGGTGGATCATGTCACCTGGCAGATCGACCGGCAGGTGTTGTTGAAGAACCACCTCATGGTGATGGACCTGCTGGCCAACAACAACTGGGAACGCCCGATCTATTTCGCCGTGACCACCGGACCGGACAGCTACATCAACCTGCAGGACTATTTCCAACTGGAAGGCCTCACCTATCGTGTGGTCCCGGTGTACACCCCGCCGGATGAGACCAACCCGAACTTGAACGGCCGCGTAGGCACCGATGTCATGTTCCACAATGTGACCGAGAAATTCAAGTGGGGCAACATGGATACCGAGGGGGATATCTACCTCGACGAGAACATCCTGCGCATGACCACCAACCTGCGCCTGCAACTGAGCAGCCTCGCCGAAGCCTTGATCGACGAGGGTCGGAAAGAGGACGCCCGCACGGTGCTGGACCTCTCTTTGGAACGTATGCCGGAGCGTAACGTGCCGTACGATCGCATCCTGCTACCCACGGTGGAGGCTTACTACGCCATCGGCGATACCGCGAAAGGCAACAAGCTGAGCGAACGGATCTTCACCATCATGGAGGAGAACCTCACCTATTACATGAGCCTCGAACCCAAGTTCATCAGCAAGCAGGTCGACCAGGAGATGGCGATCTCACACGCCGTGATGGGTAGACTGATGAGCACCACCGCGCGAGCGGACAGCACGTTGGGCGATAAGTTGCGCGAGCGTTTCCAGGTGGCCGATGACCTTTACCAGGGCAAGACGCAGGAGGTTCAGAGCACCGGGCGGAAGATGACCCGCATGCGGTTCTGATGCACTGATGCGATGTACGTGGCGCGCACACCCGCGCTGGTGAAGCCCCTTTTCAAGGAGCTGGTCTGGAACATCCCCGGTGAAGGCCGGGATCTGTACCTCACCTTCGATGATGGACCCATCCCGGAGGTGACCCCATGGGTGTTGGATACCCTTGCGGCGCACGATGCGAAGGCCAGCTTCTTCGTGATCGGGCGGAACGCAGCCGCGAACCCGGAGATCCTCGCGCGCATAAAGGCCGAAGGACACAGCGTGGGCAACCACACCTGGGACCACTGCAACGGCTGGAACACGAACACCTTCGTCTACCTGCGCAATGTGATGCGCTGCCAGCACCTCACCGGAACGCGCCTCTTCCGGCCACCCTATGGCAGGCTCACACGCGGACAGGCCCGTGCCCTTGGCGCGCGGTTCAACGTCGTGATGTGGGAGGTGCTCAGCGCCGACTTCGATACCAGCATCACTGGCGAGCGGTGCCTGCGCAACGTGGTGCGTAACGCGAAACCCGGGTCCATCATCGTGTTCCACGACAGCGTGAAGGCCGATCCTCGTCTTCGCTACGCACTGCCAAAGGTGCTGGAACACTTCGACTCCATGGGCTACACCTTCAAGGCACTGCCTGAAGCACCTGCGCGGTCTTGACGCTCAGGGCTGTACGGCGGTCACCGTGTACTCGGTGCGACGGTTCACGGCGTGTTCCTCCTCGCTGCATTGCACACCGGGTGCGCAATGGTTCAGCAACCGCGAATTGCCATACCCCTTTGCGGTGAGTCGTTCCTTGAAGATGCCCTTGCCCTTGAGGTAGGTGGCCATGGCGTCCGCCCGCCGCTGGGTGAGCTTTTGCTGCTCGGCACCATCGCCACGCGCATCGCTGTGCACGGCCACTTCGATCGAAACACCGGGGTTCACCGTCAGGCGCTCGGCCAACGCGTCCAGTTCGACACGTGCCGTGGGATCCAACTGTGCGCTGCCCTCGGCCCAACGAATATGCTTCAATCCGATGGCCTGGCCAATGACGATCTCCTCCAGCGCGAGATCACGGGCGTCGTTCAGGTCGATGATGCCCTGCTTCATCCCGATCGTGGCCACCGCCACGCTCTGGCTGTAGTAGCCTGGCTTCTCGATCAACACTTCGAACTCCTCGTTGCTCTGCAACCTGAAACTGAAGTCACCGCCGTCCCCGGTGTGCTGGCTCTCGGAGAAGAAACTGCTCAGGTTGACCACGCTCACCGTTGCCCCCGGCACGAACGCCAGACGGTCCTTAAGGCGGAGCGCACCACGTAGCCAGATACCCGCATCGGGGACCAGGTGGATATCGCGTGCCAGGATCTGCTGTTGCTCGATATGTTCCGTGCTGAAGTGTTGCTCACCATCATAACGCCCGCGCATCTTCGCCACCAGCCGATAGCCCAGGTCCTTCTGCACGGTGAACGAATACTCACCGCGCGCATCGGTACGCGTCGTGGAGACAAGGTGCTTGTCCATGTCGTAGAGCATCACCTCGGCATCCACCACAGGCGTCTCGTTCTCGTCATCGATCACTGTGCCGGTGCAGAGGAAGCGCTGCTCAAGGGGAGCGAGCATATCGAACGCGTAGATGTCATCATCGCCCTGCCCGCCGGGACGGTTGCTCGAGAAATACCCGCGCTTCTTGGTCGCATCGATGATGAAAGCGAAATCGTCCTTCGTACCGTTCACCGGCGCACCGATGTTCATCGCTGTGGCGAAACCTTCGGCGTTGCGAACCGACATGAACACATCCAAACCTCCCAAGCCGGGATGCCCATTGCTGGCGAAATAGAGCGTGCCATCAGCACCAACGAACGGGAACACTTCGCTGTGGGGCGTATTGATGGCGGCGCCCAGGTTCTCGGGCTCACCCCACTGGCCGCTCTGATCATGGCAGACGTAGATATCCGTGCCGCCGAAGCCACCGGGCATATCGCTCACGAAATAGAGATCGCGGCCGTCAGGCGAAAGCGCCGGGTGCATGAGCGAGATCTCGCTATTGCTGAAGAGGAACTGCTCAACCTCGCCCCAGCTTGATCCATCGCGCCGGGCTTTGTAGATGCTGAGTCGACTGACGCCCTGCTGGCTTTTTTGCGAACGGCCCTGGAAGTAGTTGTTGCGGGTGAACCAGAGGACATCACCTGATGCACTGGCGCTCGCTGGACCCTCGTGGTATTTCGTGTTCACCGATCCTTCAAGGGATCTCGCGTTCACCAAGTCCCCGCCCGGTGAAACATCGGCGGTGAACACATCAAGGAAAGGCTGATCGTTCCATGCTGCGCGGCGTTGGATACCCACGGTCTCATGACGCGCCGAGGCGAACGTGACCTGTGTGGTACCCAGCCAGGCGGTGCCGAAATCAGAGTATGGCGTATTGATGCTCACGGGGCGCACACTGAAACGCTCGGCATCTTGGGAGAACTTGCGCGCGAACCCGGTGATATTACTCCGACGCTCCCCGCCCTCCGGTTGCACCAGCGCGAGGTAGCGGTCCATCCATTCCTCCGCCTCTTCATAACGACCATTGCTCTTGAGCGCCTCCGCGTAGTTGTAGAGATCGCTTGGCTCCCTGTTCAGGAACTTCACCACCACGGCGTACCACCGCTCGGCTTCGGTGGTGTTCCCCAGGCGCATGTAACAATCGGCGAGGCGCTTGGTCACGTGCTCGTTCACCGCACCCAGTTCAGCGGCCACCTGGTATTCGGAGACGGCGCGCGCGTAGGCCATCTGCCCGTAATACCGATCACCTTCCCGCACGTAGGGATCCGCGTTGCCCTGCGCACGCACCAGCGCGATGCTGGAACAGACAAGCACAAGAACGGTGAGGCAGCGCGCGAACATGCTCTAGAAGTAGCGGGGTGAGATGGTACGACCCTTCACGAAACGGAGGTCGTAGTTCAACATGATCTCGTGCGTACCCGCGTTGTAGGCGCCCATCTGGGTGGTCGTCAGATCGAACGCATAGCCGATGCGGAACTGGTCGTTCACCTGGTACTGCCCAAGCAGACCGAACGCGTTACCCAACCTGTACATGGCGCCCAACCAGATGCGATCGCGCAACAGGAAATTGGCGTTCAGGTCCAGTGACAAGGGCGCACCCTCCACCACACGCAACATCATCGAAGGTTTGAATTTCAAGTGACGGTCCAGGTCCATCACATAGCCCCCCATGAGGTAATAGTGCCGCACTTCCGTCGCGGTCACGAGGCCGTCCACGTTGGCGGCGTCGATGTCGTTCTCGAGCAACTTCGGAACACTCACCCCGGCGTAGTAGCGCGGCCCTTGCCAGAACATGCCAAAGCCGAAGTTGGGGAGCACGGTGCCCTTGATGTTCACGCTCGCATTGTCAGGGTCGACACTCGTGAGGGTGGCCAGATCGGCTTGGTACAGATTGATCCCGCCTTTCAGGCCGAAGGCGAGGCGCGTATCCCTGCCGGTCCGGATGCGATAGGCATAGTCAGCGTATGCCGAGGTCTGCCGCGTCGGGCCGATCTTGTCGGTGAGCACCGAAAGGCCGAGGGCCATGTGCTCATTGGGCAATGGGGAATGGGCCAACAAGGTCTGCGTGGAGGGCGCACCTTCGAAGCCTACCCACTGGTGGCGGCTCAACGCCATCACTGTGAACACGTTCGCGCCGCCCGCATAAGCCGGGTTGAAGGCGAGCGTATTGAACATGTACTGGCTGTAGATCGGATCCTGTTGCGCCGAGCAGGTGAGCGTAACGAAGGCCAATGCCACCGAGCAGACAGAACGTGTGATATGCCGACGCATCCTCATCGGTTCAAGTACACATAGCCTGTCAACGCTTCCTTGCCGTTGCCGAGGTCGAGGATGTAGAAGTAGGTGCCTGCAGGCGCAGGACCGGCAAGAGCCGCGTTCGGCGATGTGCCATCCCACACCACGGTCCGGTTGTCGTAGCCGACCCCGTCATAGATCTCCCCGCCCCAGCGGTTGAAGATCACCAAGGTGTTGTTCGGATAGCCTTCGATCCCGGGGATCAGGAACGTTTCGTTCACGCCATCGCCGTTCGGTGAGAAGGTCTCTGGAACGAACACATCGTCCTCGAACACGCAGGGCGTTCCGCCAACAACGTGGACCACACCGCAGGAGTACTGATCCTGCACGAACGCTTCGAAATCCTGGCTGGTGAAAAGCGGAATGCTTGTGAACACATACACCGGTCCGGGTGAAATGACGCCATCAAGGCCGGTGACCTGGTAGGTGGCG
Source organism: Flavobacteriales bacterium (assembly GCA_039933875.1). Classification (GTDB taxonomy): domain Bacteria; phylum Bacteroidota; class Bacteroidia; order Flavobacteriales_F; family PHOS-HE28; genus PHOS-HE28. Next base: position 18,240 of record JBDTNF010000005.1, read on the forward strand.
GCGTCGCCCTGTTCGATGGTGAAGCTCACCACATACGTGCGGTCCTCCTCATTGCATGTGCCAACCACATCGATCACATGAACACTGCTCACCACGACCACGTTCACCTGGGCTGACGCGTTACCACAACCGGACGCGGAAACCGTGTAGCTGAAGTCGTACTCACCCGGAGCCACACCGGTGGTGTTCAACATCCCGCCGGTCAATCCGCCCGCACCATCAAGATCCACCCATGTGCCGCCCACTTGCGGCGCGCCGAGCAGACCCGTGAAAAGATCCAGCGCGACGACTGTATCGCATGCCAGCAACTCTCCGTCCGCACCAGCGTCAGGCGGCTCATTAATGGTGATGTCGACCACTGCCGTGGCATCAGGGCATGCGGTGTTGCCCGCTACCGTATAGGTGTATTCCCCGGAAGGATCCACGCCGGGATCGAACGTCGCGGAGTGCGGACCACCGGGTCCTGTCCAAACCCCACCGGTCTGCGGACCGCCCGTGAGTTGCGCGAACAGATCGATACTCGCGGCGGTTGAACAAAGCGTCAAGCTCGTCCCCGTTCCAGCAACAGGATAAGCAGCTGCTGTGACCAACACTGTGGCGAACGCGGTGCCGCACCCCGGATCGATGATGGTGTACACGAACGGAGAAGAACCACCGATGGGTAGCGCTGACACATCCAGAATACCATCCGCCAGCAATGCCCCCGTGCCGGTGGGGTCACTCCAGGAACCACCCACGGCCGGGCTACCAGCGAGCGCATCGAACAGCGCGTAGGCCGTCTCGGAACCGCACACGGTCACGGTGCTGTCGCCACCCGCGCTTGACCCCGAACCCACATGGACGATAACCTCGGTGGTGGCACCCACACAAGGACCATTCGAGGGCAGGGCATAGGTGAAGTTCCATGTTCCATTACCCGCGACCGATGGGGTGAAGATGTCACCGACCAGCGCACCGGATCCGTCCACGTCGGTCCACACACCACCGGTTTGGGCGCCGGTGCCCAAGGAGTCAAAGAGGTTCAGTGGGGCTTGGTCAAGGCACGCGAAGATCTCTGCATCCTCGCCGGCGTTAACCGCGGGCGTTACGCTGATGGTCAATTCCGCTGTGGCGTCTTCGCAAGGAGCAATACCATCGACGGTGTATGTGTAAACACCTGGCTCGTCAACCGCAGGATCGAAGAAATTCCCGTGCGGTCCGCTGGGGCCCATCCACGTCCCATTGGTCTGCGGCGAACAACCCAGGAAGCTGCGCAGGAGGACCGGATCCTGATCCGAGCAGACGGTGAGCACCCCGTCGCAACCCGCGTTCGGCGCTGGATGCTCGGTGACCGTGACGAACGCCGCGTCATTGGCACAAGGTGGTGCCCCCATGACGGTGTAACGATAGGTGCCTTGAACGTCGATCGCAGGGTTGTAGAAATTGCTGTGGACAGGCGGGTTCGGCCCCCCTCCGAAAGTCCATACACCGCCCGCTTCAGCGTTCGGACCGAGCAAGGTGAACATATCCACCGCACCATCGCTGGAACAGATCGCCAGATCCGCATCGTTACCCGCGTTCGGTGGCTGGGTGACACCAACCGTTACTTCCGACGTATCGGACGGGCATGTTCCAATGCCGGGGACCACATAGCTATATGTACCAGGGGCACCGGTGGCTGGAAGGAATGTCCCGACGGGGAGCAATACACCGAACGGATCCAACCAGAATCCACCAGGATCCGGATCACAACCCAGCGCATTGGCAAGTTGCACAGGCGCCGAGTTCGCGCAAAGGTTCATGAACCCATCACAACCCGCACTGGGGCCGTCGAGAACCGTGATCGTTACACGAGCCGTATCGCTTTCGCACTGTCCGGAAGCTGGAAGCACATAGTCGAAGCGCCATGTCGTTCCCTCCGCCACTGTCGACGCATCGAACGCGCATCCGACCAAGGCTCCACTATTGTCCACATCGACCCAGATGCCTCCGGCTTGTGCGTCCGGCCCGAGCAGATCGAAAAGGCAGGGCAGTTCGCTCTCACACACCGAAGCCGTCGAATCGACACCCGCGAAAAGTGCTTCGGCGATGTTCACGGTGACCGTCGTGCTGCTGCTGCCGCATGGGCTGATACCAACGACCGTGTAGGTGAAATGGTAGGTCCCGGCAGGCAGGCCCACGGCGTTGAAGACCGCGCCGTTCAATTGGCCCGTGCCATCGTCGTCGTTCCAGATGCCGCCGCCGTTGGGTGAACCCCCGAGGCCCAGGGCAAGCGATATGGCGGGGTCATCGATACACGACGCGATGGCACCGCCATTCCCGGCGTTCGGCGCCGGAACCCTGGTGATCTGCACCTGCGCGAATGCATCGATACACGGTGCTGCACCACTCACGGTATACACATAAGCCCCGCTGATATCCACCGTCGGATCGAACACCGGACCATGCAGGTTGCTATTGAACGTCCACGTCCCGTTGAGGTCAGGCGTTCCACCCAGAAGATCGGCCAGCGGGAACGCCACGGTATCCGAACAAACCAAGGCGACCGTGCTGATCCCGGCATCCGGTGCGATGTTCTCGATCACGGTGACGGTGGCCGAATCGTCCGCGCAAGGCGCAACGCCTTCGACACGATAGGTATACTCACCTGGTTCCGATGTACCAGGAATGTAGGTGCTGCCAACAAGAGGAGATCCATCGGGCGCATACCAGTCACCCCCGCTATCCGGTGTGTCGGTCAAGTGGTCGAAGAGGTTGAACGGGACCGCACTGCTGCACACGGCGATCACACCGTTCTGTCCAGCATCGGTCGCCTCGTTCTGGATGATGGTCGCCTGCGCCGTGGCATTGGAACACGGCGCGGTTCCGCTCACGGTATAGGTGTACACACCGGCCTGGTTGGTACCCGGTAGGAAAATGCCCGAATGCGGGGCGGTGCTCGGAGCAGGTCCCATCCATGTACCACCTGGGGCCGGACTTCCATTGAGCACGTCGATCAATGGGAAGGGGAACTCGCTGCTACAGATGATGAGCAATCCATTCGAACCCGCGATGGGCGCTGTGTTCACCACAACTGTCACAACCGCTTGGTCGTTCGCACAAGGGGGAAGGCCCGGTACCGTGTACACGTATGGGCCCGGGGTGTCCGTACCGGGCAGGAACGTACCCGAGTGGGCCCCGCCGGGCCCTGTCCATGATCCGCCCACTTGCGCGTTCGGTCCGAGCAAGAGGAAAAGATCCTGAACACCGCTTGTGTTGCACAACGTCAGGGTCGCATCGTTCCCCGCATTAGCGGCCGGGTTCACCGTAATGTTCAACGTGGCCGTCGCGTTCGCGCAGGGGGGGGTACCCGTCACCGTATAAGTGTAGAGCCCGGGTGCGGTGGTACCGGGTATGAAAAAGCCGTTGGAAGGTGGGTTACCTGGCGCGGGACCCACCCAGGTCCCATTGAACGCTGGTGTGCCCAGGAGGAAGTCCACCATCGGGAACCCGGGGTTGTTGCTGCAACGGGTGATCGCATTGCTCAACCCGGCATTGGGCGGCGTGCTGACGGCAACGGTCACCGTACTCATGTCGGACACGCAAGGAGCCGCTCCCGTTACCACATAGGTATAGGTGCCAGGCGCACTGGTACCCGGAACGAACAGACCGCTGAACGGCGGGTTGGTCGGTGCCGGACCAACCCAAGTGCCACTCGCATCAGGTGTGCCACCCAAGAAGGTCAGCAGGTTCACATTACCCCCACCGAGACAAAGCGTGATCGTGGAAGAGATCCCCGCATCGGGCGCCTCGTTCTCGAAGATCGAGACAACGGACACATCCGCTGTACAAGGCGTTACTCCGGCGACGGTATAGATGTAATCCCCGGGATCACTTGTTCCTGGTATGTAGACACCGTTATGTGGTGAACTGTCGGGGGCTGTCCAAGTACCTCCCGCCTGCGCACCGCCACCCAATAGGCCGAAGAGCAGGAAGGGCGTGTCCGAACTACATACCGTGGCCGATGCGTTGGTTCCTGCGTTCGACGCCGGAACTATGGAGATCGTAAGGGTGGCCACCGCCGGCCCACAAGGGAAGGTTCCAGTAACGGTGTAGATATAGATGCCCTGGGCATCGACACTGGGATCGAAGATGGCACTGTGCGGTTGACCATTGAAGGTCCACACCCCAACTTGAGGACTGCCGCCCAATTGCAAGGTCATATTGAACGGACCGCTGTTGGAGCAGACGGTGATCAGGTTGTTCGACCCCGCATTAGGAGCTGGCACTTCGGTCACCGTAACCGTGGACACAGCGTTCGGGCATGGCGCCGTACCATTCACTGTGTAGGTGAAGGCGCAAGGTGTTTGCGTGGGTGGAGAATAGATGTTGGAGACCGTGGTGGGTCCGCAGCGCCAGATACCAGCGCCTTGTGGATTTCCGCCCAGCGCGGTGAAGAGGTTGAAGGAAGCGCCATTGCTGCACGCTGTCACAGACGCGCTGGTACCCGCGTTCGGAGCGGCCACGACGTTCACCGTCACGACAGCGGAATCAGCGAGACAGGAAACTGTGCCATTCAGCCGGTAACGGAATTGATACGACCCCGGTGGAACGAGTGTGGCGTCCAGGACCTGTCCGGTCACAGCCGAGGTGCCGCTCAATTCGATCCACACCCCGCCGGGTTGAGGCGAACCACCAAGACCGAGGAACAAGTTGACAGCGGTCGTGCTGTTACAGACCGTCAGGTTGCCGTCATTGCCTGCATCGAGCCCGGCTACGATGGTCACCGTCACTTCGGCACTGGCGTCGCCACATTGGCCCGAGCCGGGTACCGTATAGGTGAAGTGATAGTCGCCGGGTGGAAGGCCCAGCGGGCTGAAAAGATTACCGCTCAACTGACCCGTATTGTCATCATCGCTCCAGATACCCGTGCCATCCGGTGTTCCGCCGAGCCCGGTCATCAGATCGACCACGCTCTGATCACCACACACGGTAAGATCCCCGTCCGTGCCTGCGTTCGGCGCGAGGTTCACCGTCGCGGTAACGGTAGCCGTAACGTTCGTGCAGGGCGCGGTGCCTGTGACGGTGTAGGTATACACACCGGGCAGGCTTGTTCCCGGGATGAAGATCCCAGAGCTGGCTCCTCCCGGGCCGGACCATGCGCCGCCCGCATCGGGCACACCACCCAGTATGGTAAAGAGGTCCACAGGCCCATCGGTGGAACAACGTTGGAAAGCCGCGTTCGTACCCGCAACGGGTTGGCGATTCTCGCTGACCACCACAACGGCCGATGCATCAAGACACGGAGTCGTTCCGGACACGATGTAGGTATAACCTCCTGCGGAGGACACACCTGGTGTGTATGTGCCTGTGCTTGGGGTGCCGTTCGGCCGCGTCCACGATCCACCCACGCCCGGTGTACCACCCAACAGCGGGAACAGGTTGAAGGGCGCTGCGCTGCTGCACACCGTGGTCGCACCATTGGTACCGGCGTTCGGCGCGATGTTCACAGCCACGGTCACAAAGGCCGTGTCATTCCCGCATGGAACCGCCCCTGTCACCACGTATGCGTACACTCCAGGTGCGCTCGTTCCGGGAACAAAGGTCCCGGAGAACACAGCGTTCGACGGATCGCGCCACGTTCCTGTTCCACTGGGTGTGCCGCCGAGCAGGCCGAGCAAGGCGAAGGCACTGTTGGTGCTGCACACCGTGGTGTTGCCGTTCGTTCCTGCGTTCGGCGCGATCACCCGAACGATCTGCACAGTGGCGGTTGCATTGGCGCAAGGTGCCGCACCCACCACCGTGTAGGTGTAGGTCCCACCCACTTCGGTACCGGGCAGATAGGTCCCCGAATGAGCCGTGCCGTTCGGTCGTGTCCAGGAACCGCCAGCGGTCGGGCTACCGCCTAACAAGGCAAAGAGATCCACCGGTGGGGCATCACTGCACACGGTGAGAGAGGCGTTGGTGCCAGCGCTGGGTGGCTGGACAACGGTGACCTGTACCGTGGCCAGATCATTCGCGCATGGCGACTGGCCCGGCACGGTGTAGGTGTAAGTCCCCGGTGTGGAAGTGCCCGGAACGAACGTACCGTTGTTCGCGCCAGCTGGGCCTGTCCATGTACCGTTCGCGTCGGGCGACCCGGTGAGGAAGCCGGCCAGGCCGAACGGTGCGTCCGTGCTGCAAACCGTTGTAGCCCCGTTGATCCCAGCGTTGGGGGCGCTTACCACCGAGACGTTAAGCACGGAAGTCGCGTTCGAGCAGGGTGCCTGACCTGCAACGAGGTAGGTGTAAACGCCTGCGGGATCGGTACCCGGAGTGAACGTCGCCCCGTGGGCTCCGGAAGGTCCCGTCCAAGTACCCCCGGAAGTGGGACTTCCGCCCAACTGCGTGAAGAGTGAGAAGGCAGCGTCGTTCGAGCAGCGGACCACCGTGCCTCCCGTACCTGCGTTCGGTGCCGTGTTCACCGTGACGATGACGGTGGCGACATCGGGTAAGCAGGGTGACTGCCCGGTAACCGTGTATGTGTATGTCCCGGATTGATCGGTGCCGGGCACGAACGTGCCTGAGTGGACCTGGCTGTTCGGCGCTGTCCAAGTGCCTCCCACATCGGGCGTGCCCCCGATCAGCGCGAACAGCGCAAAACTGCCGTCCGTGCTGCACACGGTGACCAACCCATTGGCTCCGGCGTTCGGTGCCTGCCGCAGAGTGATGTTGACCGTCGCCGTGGCGTTCGAACAGGGTGGCGTGCCAACGACCGTATAGGTATAAGCACCGCTTACATCGGTGGCCGGGTTGAAGGACGGACCATGCGCGCCGACGGGGCCGATCCACGTTCCCCCGGCGTCAGGCGTCCCATTCAACCGGGAGATCAAAGGAAAGGTGGCATCGCTGCTGCAAACAGTGATGGTATTGTCGGTGCCAGCATCAGGGGCGCCCACCTGTGCAACTGTGACCGTCGCGGTCGCATTGGCGCAAGGCGGCACACCCAGTACCGCGTAGGTATAGATTCCCGCGACCGACGTTCCGGGTGTGTAGGTATCAGGAACAGGCGTTGCACCAGGACCGGTCCATGCCCCGCCTGGGTCCGGAGCACCGCCAAGCAAAGCGAACAAGGAAAAGGGCGCAGCGTTGTCGCACACGGTGATGTTCCCGTTCGTGCCGGCGCTCACCGGCTGGTTCACCGTCACGGTCACATCCGCGGAAGCGATCCCACAAGGCGGAACACCGCCGACCGTGTAGGTGTAGATGCCAGCAGGGTCAGTGGCGGGATCGAACATGTTCGAGTGGGGCCCCAACGGTCCTGTCCAATTCCCCCCGGCATCAGGTGCGCCACCCAGCACGAGGAACAGATCAACGGGTGCCCCGTCCGCACATACGGAGAGTGCCGAACTGATCCCGGCGTTCGGCGCGTCGACCAGGGTGATCGAGAGTGTGGCGCTGGAATCAGGGCAAGGGGCCGGACCGCTGACGGTATATGTCCAAATGCCCCCTGGATCGCTCGAAAGATCGAACGTCGAAGCATGCGGCGCACCTCCCGGGGCGCTCCACGAACCACCTGCATCCGGGACACCACCGAGTTGGGTCGTGAGGGTGAACGAACTTCCGTCCGTGCAAAGGGTCAAGTTCGCGTTGGATCCAGCGCTGGGTCCGGTCGTGATGTCAGCAGCATAGCCTTGGCCTGTACCACTATTGTCACTTTCCCAACGGAAGGTCAGGCAGCCGCTGGGGTTGGTCGCGACGAACGAGTCCCCAAGAAAGGGATCATCATGGTCGCCGATGGCCATGGGCGACCCTCCGGTACCGGTACCGTCGAAGATGTGCAGATGATCACCATCCCCACCACCGGCAAGATCCCATGAGGTGAAGGTCACTGATGTGTTCGGCCCAGAGCCAGGACCACCGGTCGGACAGATCGTAACGGTGATGCTCTCATTATTACCGTAGTTCCCCCCGGGGCCACCGGAATCGGAGAAGGATCCGGCGCAGGTTTCTACCTGGGCGTCCTCGTCACAAATGATGACCTGAGCCGACGCCCATCGCGGCAGGGTCAAAGCCAACAGGACGGCCAAGGCCCAGCGCCATGAACGGTTCCAACGGTAAAGGATCTGGTCAAGTCCCACGCACACGGTGCTTCGGCCTGGTAAAAGGGCCGACAAGGTACATCCCTTCCCGGTGCTCATGTCAAGAAAAGCCCCGCCGGGCGGGGCTTTATCGACCATGGCGCGAAAACGATCGACGGAAATTCCTGAATGCACCGGATCAAGCTGCGCACTCCATTCAGACAGCCCTTTTGCGGGAACGGTTGCCTACAGGAACCGCCTCAGGGTGAGGGTGCGGCCGCTGTAGTGGCGGGCCTACCGATCGTGATCGCCAGCATCAACTCGTGCGTGCCGGTGCTGTAGTTGTTCAGGTTGCTGGTGATGATATCGTACGAATAGCCGAACTGGAAATTCTGCTTGATCCAGCAGCCCACCATGGCACACCATGCGTCGTTGGTCCGATAGGAGCCGCCCAACCAGAACGCATCCTTGTACCGGACCGTGGCGGTAAGGTCGATCTTGGCTGGAACGGGAGCAACGTATTTCACCATGAACGAAGGCTCCAGCTTCCAGTCCTCTCCGAGCAGGAACCGGTACCCACCTGTGATGTAGTAGTGGTTCTCCATCCGGCTAAGCGTTTCGCTCTGCGTATCGAAGAAATAGACCTTGTTGTGGAGGAGCTGAGGTGCGCATGCACCGAACCAGAAGTGCGGGTGGTACAGGTAGAAGGCGAACTTGGCGTCGGGCTCCAGCTCGCCGCGCAACTGGTCATCCATCGTCGGATCGCCTTGGTCGTGGAGATCGATCTTCGATCCATCGATAAGGAACTGGAGCAGCCCCCCGGAAACCGCAAGCGAGAGCTTGAGGTCGTCCGTGAGCCGCAGGTGGTAGGCATAGGAGAACTGGACGCCGGTGCGTCGGGTGGGCCCAACGATATCCGTGAAGAGATATCCGCCAACACCCATGTTCTTGCCCAGCGGCGTTGTCCCGCTCAGGGTGAATGTGCGCGGCGCGTCCTGTATGCCCACCCACTGGTAGCGATGACCGCTGCGCAGTTCGAAGAAGGGACGACTGCCAGCGACCGCCGGGTTGAAGACATAGTCGTTGAACTGGTACTGCGTGAGCTGCGGCAATTGCTGCGCATGCACGGCTTGCAAGGCAAGGGTGACCGCGACGGTGAGGAGGATTCTGCGTTGCATCTCCATGGGTTCAGCGGATCACAGTGAGTGGCCCCGTGTACGCATCGGGGAAGCGTGGATCATTGAGCTTCACGACGTAGTAGTACGTGCCTACCGGGACGAAACCGTCATTGTAACGTCCGTCCCATGGCTGTTTGTAGCCTACACTTTGGAACAACAACTCACCCCAGCGATTGTAGACCTCCACCTCGCACAAGGGGAACAGGTCGATGTAGTCGATCACCCATACGTCGTTCCATCCATCGCCATTGGGGGTGAACCCTGATGGGATGACCACTTCGGGGATCACCGTCACCAGCACCGAGTCGAGGTCCTGGCATCCGTTGGGTGCGGTCACCAGCACCGTGAACCAGGTGGTCACCGATGGGTGCCCGAGCGGATTGGACACGGCACCACTGGTAAGCGCACTATCCGGGGTCCAGAGGAAGGTGCTGCCTGTAGGTCCTGTAGGTGTCCCGCCCAGCGTAACAGGCTCGCCCAATACGATGGCGTGATCGGGTCCGGCATCCGCGATCGGCAGATCGAGCACCGTGATGCTGACCTGGTCGCTGGAACTACATGGGCCATTGGTGACGGTAAGCGTGAAGGTGTGCGGTCCGGAGCTGAGTGGACCGAGCGATACCGTGGTATCCGTGCCGATCACTGCACTCTGATCATCCGTCCACGTGTAGGTCAAAGCCCCGACGCTCTGCGAGCCATCCAGCAGAATGGCCACGTTGAAGCAAACGCTTTGGTCAGGCCCAGCGTCAGCCACCACCGTGATCAAGGCGTCGACAGTGACCACCACGGTGTCGGTACAGTTGTGGCTGTCCGTCACGATGAGGGTGTAGTCTCCTGGGAGAAGTCCTGCAAGGTCCTCAAGCGCTGAATTGAACCCACCAGGGCCGGCCCATCCGAACACGTAAGGCGGTGTTCCACCGGTCGCCGTTGTTCCGATGGAACCATCCGCAGCATCCGCGCATGTGGCCGGTGTCACCTGATCAACGGTGATCGACACCGCCGATGGTTCGGTGATCGTGAAAGTGAACGTGCTGTCGCAACCGATCACATCGCTGATGGTCACGTCATGATCACCGGGGCACAAGCCTGTGGCTGTTGCCGTGCCTTGCCCGTTCGGGGGCACTGGATTCCAGAGGTAGATGTATCCGCCTAACCCGCCGGTTGCCGCAAGCACGATACTGCCGTTGCAGTCACCATTGCATTGTACATCGCTTACGGTCGCGTTCGCCAGGATCGGATCGAAAGGCAGGATGGTGAACGCATAGGTCGAATCACAGCCCAGCGCATCGGTGATCGTCAAGCTCCATGCACCGGCGCACAATCCCGATGCGAGCGTGGAGCCCTGTCCGACAGGCGGAGGCGGTTGCCACAACACCGTATACGGACCGGTGCCACCACTCGGTGCGATGCTCGCGGTCCCATCGCATGGCCCGAAGCATGTTTCGTTCGTGGTCGTCAGGTTCGCCACGATCGGCGTCCCTTCGGTGATGGTGAACGGCGTGGAGAACAGACATCCGTTCGCATCGTTGACCTCGAATGTGTAGTCGCCCGCACAAAGACCACCGATCGAATCCACACCAGCGGCGATCGTGTTGCCGCCGGCATCACGCCATACCGTGCTGTAAGGTGCGACCCCTCCTGTGATCACAGCCTCCGCGGTACCCAGGCAATCGCCGAAACAGATATTGTTCGTTGTGGTCACTGTTGCATCAAGCACAGGCGGATCCACCAGCGTGATCGTGATCGTTGTATCACATCCGTTCGCATCGCTTACGGTAACGAGCCAATCATCAGCACAGAGACCCGTACCCGTATCGGTGCCATTGCCGTTCGGCGGTACCGGGGACCAGTTGAACACATAAGGCGCAACACCACCCTGTGGGATCACCACGATGACACCATCACAAGCACCGTTGCAGGTGATCGGTGTCACAGTTGCATCCGCTATCAACAACGGCGGCTCGGTGATCAGGACATCCACGGTGATCGAACAACCGACCGAATCGGAGATGACAACGGTCCAAACACCAGCGCACAATCCCTGCGCTTGCGGCGTGCCCTGACCGATCGGTGGCACCGGATCCCACACGTAACCATATGGAGGGACACCGCCTGTGGGCCCAACGGTGGCTGAACCATCGCAAGCGCCGTTGCAGGTCACCGGTGTGGTGCTCAAGTTGGGCAGGATGGGATCAGGCTCGTCCACATAAGCAGTGTCGATCGTGATGCAGCCTGTGCCGTTGATCACTTGCACCAGGTAAAGGCCTGCGCAAAGACTGTCGAGTTGGTTACCCGTTCCGTTCAAGCTGTTCCCACTGGCATCGTACCAGGAAATAGTGCATGGCGGATCCCCGCAGTTGAACACCACGTTCACCACGCCATCACAATCACCGGGACATGTGGTGAGACCATCGGTCGTAGTGGTCACTTCACCATCGATGTCGCTCACCGGAACAAGCAGCGTTGCCTGGCAGAGGTTCGCATCGGTCACCAGCACGGTGTAGAACCCAGCACAGATATTCGCCAGCGTGTCGTTCGTTCCGAACAGGTTCCCGCCGGATGTCCATGCGAAGAGGTAGGGCCCTGTTCCGCCAGAGACCATCACGTTCACCGCACCGCTGCACACACCGCACGCACTGGGCGAGGTGTTCCCCACCAGCGAGATCGGCAGCGGCTCCATGATGGTGTACGCTACGGTCGTATCACACCCATTGGCATCCGTCAGGAGCAAGCTGTAGGCACCCGCGCAGAGATCGGTCGCGCTGTTGCCACCCTGGCCGTTCGGTGGCACCGGTGTCCAGAAGAAGAGAAATGGCCCCGTGCCGCCCGAGGGGGTCACAACGATGCTACCATCACAGGTGCCCGCGCACGATGCGTTCTGCACGAGCGCGCTCTGCACGAGCGGTGCAGGCTCAACGATGAGCAACGCAATGGTCGTGTCGCAACCGAGCGAATCGGCGATGGTCACTGTGTAGATACCCGCGCAAAGACCTTGCGCTTGCGGCGTACCCTGTCCGATCGGAGGAGGAGGATCCCATACGTACGTGTACGGGGTCACACCACCTGTCGGACCAACCGTCGCGGTCCCATCACACGCACCTGAACAACCCACCGGCGTGGTGCTCAGGTTCGGGGTGATGATCTGCGAAGGCAGTACCGATGCATTGGCGATGCTCACACAACCGCTGCCGTTCGTCACCTGCACCGTATAGGTGCCCGTACAGAGATCGGTCAGCGTAAGCGTGTTCACAGAGATCACGTTGCCCAGCACATCCGTCCAGATCGTGCTGCACGTCGGCGAGGTGCACGTGAAACTCACACTCACGGTCCCATCGCAGTCGCTCGCGCAACTGGTTTGGCCATCCGTGATGGTGAGCACCTCAGCGTTGCTGTCGCTCAGCGGAACGATGATCGTCACCGAACAACCGTTCACATCAGAAACCGTGAGCGAGTAGAGTCCACCGCAGAGGCCTGTGGCATCCTGATCGCTGCTCACTTCCACACCACCGACGACCCAACTGAAGAGGAAGGGTCCTGTGCCACCCGTTACCACAGCGGACGCGGTTCCATCGCAATTCGGGCAGGTCGTTGGCGTGGTGTTCGCGCTCACTTGCAACACCGCTGGTTCCGTGATAGTGTACGTGTCGGTCACGCTGCAACCGTTCGCGTCGGTGACCGTCGCGGTCCAGTCCCCGGCACAGAGGCCGAAGGCCGCACTCACGCCTTGTCCGTTGGGCGGTATGGGGGCCCAGAAGAACGTGTATGGGGCGACACCACCGAACGGCGCGAGCGTGATGTTACCGTCACATTGTCCCTCGCAGGAAACATCGATCACCGTCGCTGTGACATCGAGCGGCAGGGGTTCTGTGATGAGCACCGAGGCGGTCGTGTCACAACCACCCGCATCACTTACAGTAACCGTATACACACCAGCGCACAAGCCCGTCGCTAAAGGCGTGCCCTGCCCGCCGCCAGGAGGAGGATCCCACACGATGACGTATGGTGCGATACCGCCACTGATGCCCACCGCTGCCGTTCCATCGCAGGCACCCGCGCATGTCACCGGCGAACTGCTGATCAGAAGCACCGTGGGTGCTGGAGCGATAACCGTTGCGGTGTCGAGCGCAAGACAACCGGAAGCGTTCGTGACACCGACGAAATAGATGCCAGGGCACAATCCGGAGAGCGATGTACCGCTCTGCCCAAGATCGTTACCGGCACTGTCGTACCAAGCCACAACACAGGAAGGATCACCGCATGTGAAATTCACACTCACCGCGCCATCGCAGGTGTTCGGACACGACGTGTTACCATCCACCGTGGTGAGCACTTCCCCGTTCGAATCCGTGATGGGCACTGCCTGTTGCGCGCTACAGCCGTTCGCGTCGGTCACTGTAACGGTATAGATGCCTGCGCAGAGATCGGTGACGTTCTCAGTAGTCCCTACGGTCGTGCCACTTGCGTTCGTCCACACCACATCGTAGGGCGACACGCCTCCAGTGATCACCGCTGTGGCCGTGCCGATGCACACCTGGCATTGGCTGGGCGTGTTCTGCGTGACCAACGTGAGCAACGGCGGTTCGATGACCGTATAGCTGAACGGTGCGCTACATCCGTTCGCATCGGTGATGACCACATCCCAAGTTCCCACGCACAGGTTCAACGCGCTGTTGGTGCCCTGTCCGTTCGGCGGCACCGGGGTCCAGACAATGAGATAGGGTGCGGTACCACCGGAAGGGTTCAGCACGATGCTACCGGTGCATTGTCCGGCGCACGCGACATTGATAACAGCTGGATCGTCGAGGATCGGCGTCGGCTCGGTGATGAGAATATCCTGCGTGATGCTGCAGCCCGTCGCGTCGGTGATCGTCACCGAGATCACACCTGTACAAAGACCTGTCGCTTGCGGGGTGCCCTGCCCGATCGGTGCGGGTGACCATACGTATGTGTATGGAGCCACGCCCCCGGTCGGACCGACCGTAGCCGTACCATCGCATACACCCGCGCAACTCGCTGGTGTACTGCTGCTGTTGGCGATGATCGCGGAGAACGGCGCGACGGTGAACGCCATCGTGGTGTCGCACGCATTGCCATCGGTCAACGTCACGGTATAGTTCGTACCAGCACAAAGTCCGGTGGCTGTATTGGTGCCCTGCCCACCGCCGGGAGGTGGTTGCCAGTCGATCACGATCGGGCCGCTACCACCAGCAGGTGTCAACGTGGCGCTTCCCGAGCAGGCGCCTAGGCAAGTCTCCGATGTGACGACCAATCCCGGTTGGATGGGCGGTGGTGTGGTGATGGCGAACGCGATCGAGGTATCGCAACCGGCCGCGTCGGTGACAAGCACCTGCCAGTTACCAATGCACAATCCACTCACCGCGCTGGTGCCTTGTCCGATCGGCGGTGTAGGGATCCACAGGAAGGTGAACGGAGGAATGCCCCCCGTAGGTGACACGGAAGCCGAGCCACCACACTCGTTGGCGCACGGTCCGTTCAGCGCGACAAGCCCCGCGTCGATGGGCTGCTCAGGAAGAATAGTGAAGACGACCGTTGTATCGCATCCACCAGGATCCGTGATCAGCAGCGACCATATGCCCGGGCACAAGCCGGTGGCCGTGGGCAATCCCTGTCCGCTTGGGGGCACAGGTGTCCATAGATACAGGTATGGCGCCTGGCCCCCGGTCGGTGCCACCGACGCGGTGCCATCGCACGGACCATTACAACTCTCGTTCGTGGAGACGGCGTTCGGGATGATCGGTGTGGGTGAGGTGATGTCGAACACCATCACCGTGTCGCACGCGGCACCATCACTGATCACCACCGTCCATGTTCCGGGGCACAAGCCCGAAACACTTGGTGTCCCCTGTCCCACCGGAGGGCTCGGCGACCAGGTGTAGATGTAAGGTGGAAGCCCGCCGCCCGTGGAAAGGATGATGGTGCCATCACAAACGTCCGCGCACGACGCGTTCGTCACGGTGGGTACCGCAACGATGCCCGACGGTGTGTTCACCGTGAACAGGATCGTGGTGTCGCAACCCAGCGCATCGGTGAGCGTGAGCGTGTAAGCGCCCGGGCACAATGCGGAAGCCCCCGGTGTGCCCTGTCCGACGACCACACCCGGTCCCCAGAGGAAGTCATACGGACCCGTTCCACCCGACGGCGTGGCGGTCGCAGTGCCATCACACAAACCACCGCAACTCGCAGGAGTGATCACGATCACAGCACTCAATGGGACCGGCGCATTGATGACGAACGCGAGCGTGGTATCACAACCCGCGACGTCGGTAACGGTCAAGGTGTAGTTCCCTGGACACAGGCCGCTCACACTTGGGGTACCCTGTCCAACAGGCGGCGCTGGAGACCAACTGTAATCGTATGGTGCCGCGCCACCCGTCACGACCACCGTCGCCGTGCCGTCGCAATCGCCAGCACAGTTCGGATCGGTAGTGACCAGCGCAGCATCGATGGGCGGTGGTTCCTGAATGGTGTAGGTAAGCGTGGTATCGCATGCACCCGAGGTGATGGTGACCTCCCAATCGCCCGTGCACAACGCGGAGATGCTTCCCGTGCCCTGCCCCACAGGGGGCGCAGGTGCCCATAGATAGGTGAACGCCCCGTTGCCACCGGACACAGTGAGGACGATGCTGCCATCGCAATCACCATTGCACGTCGCATCGGTCACCACCGCGGTCACCGTGATCGGTGGCGGTGCTGGAACGGTGAACGCGATGGTCGTGTCGCAACCCACCGCATCCGTGATCGTGACGGTGTAGGCCTGTGGGCACAAACCTGTCACGTTGGGGGTTCCCTGTCCAGTGCCGGGAGCAGGTAACCAGTTGTAACCATATGGAGAAGTCCCCCCGGAAACGATCACACCGGCGGAGCCATCGCACACGCCCGGACAGCTCGCGGGAAGCACCTGCAAGGAGACCAGGATCGGAGCCGGGCTTGTGATGGTGAACGGCACAGTCAGCGTGCATCCGTTCGCATCCGTGATCAACACACTGTACGCACCCGCGCACAACCCACTGATGTTAGGTGTGCCCTGGCCGGCAGGTGGTGCGGGGGTCCATACGTAGGTGTAGGGCATTGTCCCTCCGCTCACCAAAACGGAAGCCGTGCCATCGCACAGCGTACCGCAGGTCACATTGGTCTGCGTCGGCGTCGCGATCAACGGCGGTGGCTCGCTGATCGTGAACGTCACGGTGGTATCGCAGCCGTTCGCATCGGTGATGGTCAGGCTGTAGTTCCCAGCGCACAAGCCGGTCACAGTATCCGTTCCTTGACCGACCGCCGGAGCAGGTGTCCAAACGAAACCGAACGGACCCACCCCACCGGTGACCGTGACCGTCGCGGTACCATCGCATGCACCAGCGCAGGTCACATCCGTCGTGGTCAATGTTGGATCGATCGGTGGCGGAGCACTGACCGTGAACGTCACAGTGGTATCGCAGCCACCAGCATCGGTCACGGTTACCGACCAATCGCCGGGGCACAAGCCGCTCACATTGCCCGTGCCCTGGCCCACGGGTGGCACTGGGCTCCAGAGGAAAACGTATGGTGCCTGACCTCCGGACACGCTCAGCCCGATCGTTCCATCGCACACATCAGCACATGTCGCGTCGGTCACGGTTCCTTGTACGATGATCGCACCCGGAGAAATGATCGTCACACTCACCAGCGTATCGCAACCGGAGGTCTGATCGGTGATCAGCACCGTGTACGCACCGGCACAAAGCCCCGTGACACTTCCCGTGCCCTGCCCCGTTCCAGGCGCCGGTGCCCATACATACGTGTATGGTCCGGGCGCACCGGCGGGGAGAACGTTGGCAGTACCATCGCATGCGCCGAAGCAACTAGCGTTGGTGAACGTCAGGTTGGGTAGTATCGGCGGTGGTGCAGTGATCGCGAACACCACCGTGGTGTCGCACCCATTGAAGTCGGTCACCGTCACACTGTAGTTGCCGGGACACAATCCGCTCGCGTTGTTCGTGCCCTGGCCGATGGGTGGTGGCGGCGTCCATACCACGGAATAGGTCGGCGTGCCGCCGCTTGGGACAACGCTGGCGGTCCCATCGCACTGCCCGAAACAGTTCGCGTTGGTGATCGTCAGGTTCGGCGATACCGGCAGCAGGTTGAAGAAGAAGGCGGTGTCGAAGGTGCACAGGTTAAAATCGGTGATGTGCAACGTGTTGTTGCCTGCGCACAGCGCGAAGAACGAGGAACCGGTTCCCGCGCCGTTGTTCCAACTGTAACTGTAAGGTGATACACCACCAACAGCGAGCGCGGTGCGCGAGCCATTGCAGACGTCAGCGCACGTGGGTGGTGTTCCCTGCCCGAAGAAGATCACGCCGAGCGGAGCCGGTTCGGTGACGTTCACCTGCACCGGGCACGAAATGCCCTGGGTGACGTCCGTGACGATCACGATCTGCGGTCCACCGCAGGCCGCGGTCCAGGTCTGCGTTGGCGGCCCTCCGAAGAGCCAGGAGTAAGAGAAGGTCCCACTGCCTCCCGTGACGTTCACCGTCACCGTGCCATTGCAATTGCCGCGGCAACGCACACCGTACCCGTTGAAATTGCTGACCAGCGTCGCGGTCACCACGAACGGTGTCTGTCCGGGACCTGTACCACAGACGTTCACGTCGCGGTCATCGATCGCAGGCGCATCACCGTTCCACGTCACGGGCGCACCACCCACCGAAAGGGTCGCACCGGTCGGGTCAACGATCGGGTTCAGTGCTCCCAGCGCGGGCGGCATATCGAGCATCACCACGGAACGACCTCCGATCAATCGCTTCGCACCATGTCCTTCGGTGCGCAGCGCATGCGCCTTCAACAAATTCCCGTTCGTGATCAGCGTGCCCTCGCGCATCACCACATCACCCTGTTCCATCACCATATCGCTGAGCGCGCTCCAGCTACCACTTCCGTCCAGGACCAACGAACCGCCCAAGGGTCGTCCGCATAGATCCACTTCCACCCCTTCGCGCCGCACCACCAAGCGTGTGGCACCGGCGAACGGCCATGTCACGTCCCCCACCAGGCGCCAATCGCCTGCTATGGTCAACTCTGCATTGGCTGGCCCGGTGATGCTCACCGCACCATTGGCTCCGTTCACCAGCAGACCCTTACAACGCGCGGCACCTTGTATATCAATGGAGGCACTGGCCGAAGGAGCGATCACCACGATCTCGTCCGCGCGCGGTGCACCCGCCCCACCGGGCCCGGTGGGGGTAAGGCTCCAATGCGCCCCGTCGCTCCATGCGCCTTGACCACCCGTCCAGTACTTCGTTTGCGCTAGCGCCACCGTGCACAGGCCCGCGAGGAGCATTGCCAGGGTGGTCTTGAGCGTGGCGTTGGTCAGCATCCTGTTGTGCTCGTGGTCTAATCGAAAGCCGGGCAATTGATGGCACGCCTGCCCACGCTCTCCCTGGCGCATGGGGTGATGGCGAGGACGATCTCGTGTGTGTTGGAACTGGCCACCCGCAACTTCGAGGTGGTCACATCATAGCTGTAACCGACTTGGAAGAATTTCATGAAGCCGATCTTCATCAGGATCGTGAGGGCATCGCCGTTGCGGTATCCCACACCCAGGGCCAATGTGCGATTGTACTCCACCATGCAATTGAGATCCGCCGCCATGGGCGCACCACCGGCGAACTTGATCAGGGCGCTGGGGATGAGGGCGGTCTTCTTGGCAAGGCGGTACTTGTATCCACCGGTGAGCATCAAATGGCGGGAGAGGTGCGAATCGACACCGATGTCCTTGTACTTGTTGCCCACCAGTTGATGCAGGGACAATCCTGCCCACATCGTCTTGCTGTAGAGCCAGATCCCCGGGGTGATCTCCGGGAACAGCATCACGGTCGCCTTTCCGGCCAAGGCTGGATCATTGAAATCCGTGGCGATCACATCACCCACGTTGAACTTCACCTGCTCGAGCCCGGCGAACGTCCCCAGGGAGAGGAAATAGTCGCGCGACATCTGGATGTGGTAGGCGTAGGCGAGCAGGAAACGCGTGTAGCCCCAGTTGCCCGCGTTGTCCGACTCCGCGAACACACCGATGCCGTGCTTGTTCGCCTGGAAGGGCTTTCCCTTTTGCCGGATCGTGCCATGCAAGCTGATCCAGCCGGTGGTTGGGGCTCCGTCGAAACCCGTCCATTGCTGGCGATAGCCCAGGCGCAGGTCTATGCAATCCTTGCTACCCGCCACACCGGGGTTCACACTGAACATGTTGAACACGTACTGCGTGTATTGCGATAGCTGCTGCGCTTGCGTCGACATCGCGATCGCGGCCAACCAGGCGGTGAGGATCCATCTTCTCATCGGATGATGGAGATGAAACCTGTGTAAGGGGTGGACTGACCTTCGACCTGGTTCAACTGGATGTAGTAGTAGTAAGTACCCTCCGTCACCTTGTGGCCGTTGTTGGTGCCATCCCATGGTTCGCGGTAGCCATTGCTGCGGAACACGCGCTGCCCCCACCGGTCATAGATCAACACCTCCGAGCCAGGATAATCGACGATACCAGGAACATCCCACGTGTCATTGATCCCATCGTCGTTCGGGCTGAACGTGTTCGTGGGCTGGATCAACAAGATCACTTCCACGGTCACATCATCGCTGAACGCGCACCCGTTGATCTGCGTGGTGACCGTATAGGTGGTGCTGGAGACCGGTTGCGCGATCGGGTCGGGTATGCCGTTCCCGCTAAGACCCGAGGTAGGTGACCAGTCGTAGTTCGTTCCGCCGATGGCGTTCAGTTGGGTGCTCGCCCCCTCGGAGATCTCCACGTCCGGACCTGCATCGAAATCAACACCCACGATATCGGCACCGGCGCCCCCGATCTCGATCTGGAAACCGCACTGTGCCGCGATCGTCGAGCCGTTATCCTGCGCCCCGGCAACGATGATCCAATACTGTGTATTGGGCGCCAATGCGAGCGTATTGAAGCTGAACGACTCGGAGTCCTGCACGCATGGTGAAACCGAGGCGAACGAGCCCGGCAGGCAACTACCATCGCCGCTCAGCACCACCACGCTCAACTCGTTGTCCATGCCGGCGATCAACGGGCAATTGATGGAGGTGAGCTGGACATTCACCTGGCCACCCACGCTGTTGGTAGTGAAGGTGTACCACACCAAATTGGCCGTGGATGCGCAAAAGCCGGGCAGGCCTACCGCACCGGTATTGTCCCCGCCCGCCTGTTGTTCCGCGCAAAGCGTGGCCGCCGTGGAGCAGTCGCTGTTCGGTGGTTGCGCCCAGGAAACCGTTGCTGTGAGGGGGAAGAGGGCGAGGAACGCGGTGAGGCGCATGGTACGTGTGAACGGGCGCGCGCGCGTATGCACGCACGGCCACGCCGAAGGTAGAGGGGGCGTTTCCCGCGCCCGGTCGCGAAGAGCGGGCATTTTCACACACCATACTGTTAAGCCCGTGCGCCAGGGCTAGCGTGCACCGCTTCCGTCCGTGAAGTGGCGGCGCTCGGCGGGCTTCCCGAAGCGTTCGGCATTGAAGGCCTGCGATCCGCCGCGTGGGATGGAGAGCGAGGCCCATTCCGCACCCGCGAAGGTGCGTGCCAGTAGAACGATCTGCCCGACGTGGTAGGCGTAGTGTGCCAACTGGCGATGCAGCGCTTCCTGCACCGTATGGCCTTCGTTGCGGATGAGTACCACGCGTTCCAGATCCGCATCGGTCAGCCCGTCGATCGCTGCGAAAAGGCTAGCCCAGCCACCGGACCAATCCTGCATCAGCGCTTCACGCGTGGCGTGGGGCCCGTTGAATTCGCTCTCCCGATCGCGCCACGGCTTTTCACCATCGCTGGTAAGGAAGTCCGTGAACCGCGAGCGCATGTTGCCCGCCAGGTGCTTTGCGATGAGCGAGATCGAATTGCCGTCCTGCACCAACGTGCGAACGAGATCCTCATCCTTCACCTGCGCCATGGCCTTGGTGCCGAGGTCCTGGTAGTAGCCGAAGAGTTTGCGGAGGGAGGTGATGGTGGACATTGTGCAGGGGATGTTCCGCAAAGTTGCGGAGCGCGTTCTTTGCCACCGACCCGCCGGGTCGGGATGAAGCACATGCGTACCACATCGGCACAACCGCGCTGGACCGGCTATGCGAAGGCCTTGTTCGCCACACTTATGTGGGGCTGCTCCTTCATCGCGATACGTTATGCCCTGGGCTCGGCATCGCCCTTCGGCGTGGTGTGGATGCGCAACGCGCTGGCGACCTTGCTCCTCTTCGGCATCCTGCGCCTGCGCGGCGAACCGCTACTGCCCGAGCGCGAGGACCGCGGCCGTGTGGTGCTGCTTGGCCTGCTCTTCGGCGCGCACCTCCTGGTGCAGACCTGGGCCATCGAACGCACCAGCACCATGCGCGCGGGTTGGATCATCGCGGTCATCCCGGCGGTGGTGGCCGTGGGTGCGTGGCTGTTCCAACAGCAACGTCTGCGTGCGTTGGGCTGGCTTGGCATCGGTGTCGCCTCCAGCGGGGTGTTCGTACTCACGGCCACGCGGCCCGCGCAGTTCGCGAACGCCGGCACCGGCGACCTGCTGATGCTGGCAACCACCTTCAGCTGGGCCGCCTACACCCTGCTCAGCGCGGGTCCTGCGCGCCGCAGTGGCGGGCTTCGTGTTTCGGCCAGCGCGCTGTTGGTCTCGTTGGTGCCCAACCTGATCATGGCCCTTTTCCAAGGCTCGTGGCATGCGGCACCCGATGCGCACTCCATCACGGCATTGCTCTTTCTCGGGTTCGGTGCCAGCGGCCTCGCCATGTGGACCTACACCGATGCCGTTGCCGAGCTCGGCCCCGAACGCAGTGCGGCGTTCCAATACCTGCAACCCTTGGTCACCATGGCAGCGGCCTACCTCCTACTCCACGAACCGGTGACCACCGGTCAACTCATCGGTGGGCCCATCGTGCTGGCCGGAGTATGGCTGGTACAACGCGGAAAAAGGGGAGTATAAGCAGGGACTCGACCCGACGACTCAACAACGACAACGCCCCCGGTGCGGCGGCACCAGGGGCGTTAGCCAATTGTAGCGTGTGCTTACGCAGCGGCCATCAGCAACAAGGGTTCGCAGAGGCTGGTTTCGCCGGCAGCACCGATCGCTGTTACAGCGAACCAGTACATGGTGCGCGGTTCCAGGCTGTCGGCATTGAAACGGCTTTTCGTGGTGGCCCCGATCAACTCCCATTTGAACGGGTTGTTGCTCGTGCTCATGAAGACATGGTGCAGGTCAGCACCTTCTTCACGATCCCAACGGAACGAGGCGCGCCCCGTCTTGTTGGAGAACAGTGACACGAGTTTCGTGGGCGGGTTCAGGGCACCGATGGGCGCGGGCTTTTTGCGCACTTCGAAGCCGCTGCTGAGGATGGTATCCTCATCGCCGCTAGAAGCCATTTGTACATACCCAGCCCATTCCTTCAGCGCCGCACGCAGGGCCTTGTCGGCCTCGCGCCTCGCCTGGTGTTCCACCTTTCCCCCGTTCTTGTCCACACCGGCATTGGCCGCCACCAATGCATCGATGAGCCCTTGCAACGCCGCCGGGGTGGGCACTGCGTTCGGGAATTTCGCATTGCCCACCATGCTGTCGTGGATGCCCTGCGCCTTCGCTACCAATCCCGTAGCTGGGAGGGTGTCTACACCCATTTTTACAGTTGCCATGTGGCGTTTGGTTTTATGGCGGGGTAAGCCGCCTGGTTAATGTGGGCCTTGTACCTGTGGGGGCGAACAAGGTGGCGGTGCACCCCTCAGGATTTTCCCTAGGGGTTGGCACACCCCTCCCGGCTCGCGCACCGGCCAAGCATAGGCAGGCGGCTCCGCTGCACAACCGACCGTGTTAGTGGAACCACATTCCTGAATTGTGGGAACACTTTGCCCGCAACCTGTTCCACATTACAGGATCGTGGAAACACATTGCGCGCTCAGGGGATCACTTTGCCGAAATGTGGAAACACATTCCGCCCACATGGATACACATTCTTGTATCGTGGAAACAGGTTCCGCTCACATGGATGCACATCGCCGAATTGTGGGAACACATTCGGCGCATCCGGAACCACTTTCCTGAATTGTTGAACCACATGGTGCCCACATGGAACCACATGGATGCATTGTGGAACCACATGCCGCGCACCTTGTTCCACTGTTCCGGAAAGTGGAACAACATTTCCCGACAATCTGTCTGGCCGATGGGCGCAGGGGCTCATATGCCAGGGCCTGCTCACAAGTCCGCCGCTAGCGGCAGGTCAATGGCTTGTGGCCCGTTCTAGACACCGCGCTAGAAATGGCTCATTGCTCCTTGCCCCTCTGACACACGCACCGCACCAAACCGAATTGCACGGCCTTGCCAAGTACCTCGATGGTGCTGCCAACCCCAAGCTTGTCGTACACTTTGGCGCGGTGTGTCTCGACGGCCTTGGGGCGTAGGTCCATGTGCTCGGCCATTTCGGCCACGGTGGGCTCGGGGCAGCGGCATACCAGCACAATGTATTCGCACTCGCGCGCCGTAAGCCGGTAGCGCTCCAGAAGTGTTGCGAGGAGTGCGGGATCCACGCCCACAAACATTTGCGGCGGCATGCGCGCACACAATACCCGGAAGCCGGTAATTGTTGGGGTGTGTAACCTTGGTTCTCTACCGGATACAGGGTAGGTGGCCGCTGGTCTAGGCTTTGACGGGGCAGAGGTTGTGCTTCCATTGGCGCAGTGGCCACACAGTAGGTATCAGGCAAAAACCAGAGGAGGTCGCAACCTCCTCATCTTGTGACCCCACCAGGATTACCTGCCTTCAGACTCTATCCCTTGATACCCAAAGGGATCCAGCTAGCCCGGGTTTTGATCGCGACCGGATCGCCGCCGTTTCGCTTCGGTACTGGCGAAAATGTGCAGCGCCGTTCGTGAGAGCGGGGGCTGTTCGCTTTATGCCTAGGTGAGCTTCACCAGATGAAAAAGGGATGAAAAATGCGGTAAGGCAAGGCTGTGCGTGCTCACGCATGCAACATGACCAGTGTCGGCACGTAACACCACGCACGATGCTCAGATCCGTATTTCTCGGCCTGATGGTGTCACTGATCAGTGCACCCGCCATCGGCCAGAGCTTTGGCCTGTTGGCTGGTATCCGCCACGGCGATATGCGTGCTGCGGGTTTGAACTTCGCACCATCGAATGGCCTTGCCCTGGGTGCGTTCATTCCGTTCTACATGACGAACCGTATCGTGCTGCGCGCGGAGTGTGGTGTGCTGGTGGATGGTTATGATCAGGTGAAAGAGGAAAAGGAATATTCCTCAGCCACCATGGTTTCCGCAAGTGCAGGCCTTGTAGGCCGTTTCTACATGAGCCGTTCCTTCTCCATTTCCACAGGTCTCGAGTTGCGGCTTGGCTTATCGGAGCCCTTTGTAGTGCAGAGCCCCGGTGGCGAAGGCATACCGGAACGAACCGATTACACGCTAATGTTCGGCAGTGCGTACCGTTTCAACAAGCGCTTCGAGTTGGGCCTCCGCTATGGACAGGGCCTGCGACCGGCCATGGACACGGGGATCTATGGCCCGGCCAAACGCAGATCGTTCACGGTCATGGCCAGCTACCTCTTGAAGAACAAGCCAAAGCCACTGGCCAAGCGGCGCCGGTGCCGTATACCCCTGGCCACTGCGCCCAATTACTGAGTCGGCAGCGCTCCGCGTCCCGGCCTCACATTCCGATCAGGGGGCATCCGGTGAAAGTAGAAGGGGCACCCACGCGGTGCCCCTTTCGCATGCGTTGTGCCCCACCAGAGCGTTCCGGGTGCTTGACACTTTCCTGAAAGTTCTCCACATCTTCGTGCCATGTCCCTCTTTCAGCGTTCGGTCCTTGAGAAATACCTGAGGCAGCAGGATGGCACGGGGATAGCCAAAGACTACGAAGCCTTCAAGACGCATTTCCACGACCTGGTAATACAGGATTGTAAGGAGAAGATGATGGACTTGCCGAAGCGGGTGACGACGGTGAGCGTGAGGACGATGGAGGTGGTGAGGGGGATGGAGGGAATTGTCAGATAGTTTATGAGCCTATGAACCTCCTCGGTTGGTGCTTCGTTTTCAAATTGATGGATTGGCTTGGGGCTATCCTCCTTTGTGTTTTTGCGGGATTAGTAATCGTGACCGTGCAGTACTTCTCTTCGCCAGCCAAGAGGAACACCTTGGCCGTCATCAGTGCAACTAAGGCCGTACGTAAGAATTGGCGGATTGCGCGCCCCACAGGGACAGAAGAGGTTACTTCGGAAACGGGAAGGGAACAATCAATTCGAAATCACAATCGCTTCGCACTCGCGGTCTTTGTTGAGCGTATGATGAGGGCTTTCGGCACTGAGGGCGAAATCACTGCGGCAACCTATCAAGGGCTCCCAGTCTATCCCTGCCTTGCGTGGATCAAGAATGACACAAGTGAAAGGCCTGAAGATCGATGGCAGGGCTTCGCGGAGTGGACCAGACACCTAACAGATACAATTGAGCAGTACATTTTCCTCCGGCACTTCGGCCTGGGTTTGAGTGGTACCTACCGTAGGTCGGTTGCCCTGAACACTCTTCTCGTTCACATCGAGCAGGTGGTCAAAGTGCACGATGCTCTAGCGGCAGACAGCGCTTCAGCGGCATGCCTTCAGTACTTGCCAAGTCACAACCATCCAAGCGAGTACTTCACTATCACCACGTTGGCTGGGCTTGTTCCATCGGAGGTTGAAGAGTTGATGACAGCCATGTCTGCTCTCAAGCAGGCATGGTACGATTGGGAATGCTTGACCCGATGAGCGTTGTTTCCATCCCACTCGGCAACCGCACCGCCCTGGAATGGGTGCTGGACCAGTACAAGGAGAAAACGCCGATGGACCCGACGATCCGGGAGAAGTTCAACACCTACCGCTTCGCGCGTCCTGAACGTGTAGGGCACCAATGATCGCTGGGAAGAAACCCCTTGGCGTAACGATCCTCGGCGTGTTCCTCATCGCGTCCACGGGCATCCTCGTGGCCACCACCACCACCCTGTTGCACCCTGGCACCGTGGTGGACCGCATCTGGGACTTCAAACGCAGCGAGTACGAACAACTCTTGCGCTACGCACCGTGGTCGGGCATCGGCTTCCTGGCGCTCGGCGTGCTGTTGGCCTTCGCGGCCTATGGCTGGTTCAAGGCGCGGCGGTGGGCGTGGTGGCTGGTGCAAGGCATCTTCGTGGCCAATGCCCTTGGTGATGTGGGGCGCATCTTCAGCGGCGATGTGTTGGGTGGGCTGGTGGGCGTGATCATCGTGGCGCTCCTGATCGTGTACGTGCGGAGCACGGGCGTACGGAGCCAGTTCATGGGAGTGAGCGATGCGTAGATACTTACCGCACACGCACCAGCCATGCACGATGCGCGTGTGCGCCGCAGGCTGGGAGTTCACACCGGGGAGGTTCGTCCTAGTTTTGGCCCATGCGCATACTGGTGGTGGAAGATGAACCGAAGGTGGCGGCCTTTTTGAAACAAGGCCTGGAGGAGAGCGGCTACGATGTGCTAAGCGCCTACGACGGTGTGACCGGCCAACGGCTCGCACTTGGTGAACCACTGGACCTGGTGATGCTGGATGTGGTGATGCCCGGAATGAACGGCGCGGAGGTATGCCGGGGCATACGCAAGGGCGGCGGAACCATGCCGATCCTGATGCTCACCGCGCTCGGCACCACGGAGGACAAGGTGCTGGGGCTTGATGCCGGTGCCGATGATTACCTGGTGAAGCCTTTTGAGTTCAAGGAACTGCTCGCACGCATCCGTTCGTTGACGCGCAGGGGATCGGCGATGCACGAGCAGGCTGAGAAATTGAACTACCACGACCTGGAACTGGACCTTGCCAAGAAGGAGGCGGTGCGCGGCGGCAAGCGCATCGCCCTCACCGCGAAGGAATTCGCCTTGCTCGAGTACCTGATGCGCAATTCCGACCGCGTACTATCGCGCGCGCAGATCAGCGAGCGTGTGTGGGACATCAACTTTGACACGGGTACGAACGTGGTCGACGCGTACATAAAGCTGGTCCGTAAGAAGGTCGATCGTGACTTCGAACCCAAGCTGATACACACGCGCGTGGGTTTGGGCTACATGCTCACCGCGAAGCCATGACCATACGCACGCGGCTCGCGTTGCAGTTCATGCTGCTTGCTTCCCTCATCCTGGGTGGCGCGTTCATCGTGGTATACGTGCTTTCCGGGGATTATCGTCGCGAGGAATTCATGACCAGGCTGAAGGACCGTGGCACCAACACCGCCAAGCTGCTCATCCAGGTGGATGAAGTGGATGAACGGCTGCTCGCGAAGATCGAGCGCAACAACCCGGTGCGCTTACCCGAAGAAGCGATCGTGATCTACGATCACCATAACAAGGAGATCTTCAAGCTCGGCGCGGCGAGGACCAACACGGTCAATGCCGACCTGCTCGACCGTGTAAGACTGGACGGCGAGATCATACATGATCGCGGCGACAGAGAGGAAGTGGCTTTCCCTTTCATCGATCGGGACGATCGCTTCGTTGTCGTCGCATCAGGCCGCGACATTTATGGCCGCAGCAAACTGCGCAACGAAGGGCGCGTGATGATCGCCACGTTCATGACCGGACTTGTCCTGACCTTCCTGATCGGCCGGTTCTATGCGCAACGGGCACTCTCGCCAGTGCAGCGGTTGATCCATGATCTGCGGGCGATCAGTGCGGCGAGCTTGTCGCGCCGGGTGCAGACCGGCAATACGCATGACGAGATCGCCCAACTCGCCCGATCGTTCAATGAGTTGTTGGAACGTTTGCAAACCACCTTCCGCTCGCAAAGGAACTTCATCGCCAACGCATCGCATGAGATGCGCACGCCGCTCACCGCCATATCGGGCCAATTGGAGGTGCTCCTGCTCAAGGTGCGATCGCCCGAGGAATACGGAACCGCGGCCCGCTCCGTGCTCGAGGATATGCGCGCCTTGAACCGGCTGGCCGATCGCCTGTTGATGATGGCCCAGGCGGAGAACAAGGCACCGGCCGAGACCTTCGCGCCGGTTCGATTGGATGAAGTATTGTGGCAATCGCAGGGCGAAGTACACCGCATCCATCCCGACTATACCGTTGAGATCGACCTGGACGGTGTGGAGGATGAGGCGGACCTGTTGGTACAGGGCAACGAGAACCTATTGCGCTCGCTGGTGACCAACCTGATGGAGAACGCGTGCAAGTATTCGAACGACCATCGCGCCCATGTGATCCTGGTACCCGTAGCGGACGAAGTGCAGGTGCACGTGGAGGATCGCGGAACGGGAATAGCGGAGCAGGATCACGAGCGGGTGTTCGAACCGTTCTACCGGGCCAACAATACCGGCGGGGCGAAGGGCCATGGAATAGGGCTTTCGCTGGCCCGGCGCATCGCCGAGCTGCACAACGGCCATATCACACTGAAGTCGACCGTGGGCGTGGGTTCATGTTTCACCGCGCATCTTCCCAAAGCGGCTTGAACAGGAGACATAAGCACGCGGAAAAGCCAGCATGCTCGCCGCGCAAAAAAAGAAGAGGCCCACCTGAGCGGTGGGCCTCTTGCGATGCGCTGGTCGGGAGATCAGCGCAAGACGATGAATGTGGAACCCAGCGCGCGTTCGCCCGCCTTTACTTCGATCTTGTACCTGCCTTCCTTCAGACGCTTCTTGGGGATGTATGCCAATCGCACCTGATCCTCGCCCAGTGTGGCCCCTTTCGCACCTGAAGCGAGCATGGCACCTGGTCGGCTGTCGACGAACACGTTGACGAGAGAGTCATCGCCCCTGATGATCTGGCCATCGGGATCGGTGATGGTGTAACTCGCTTGTTTGGCCATGGAAGGTGGAAGGACCATGGAGACCTGCAGCTTGCGCGTCTTCCGGGCAAGCACTGTGAGTTTTTCATGTTTCCCACGGAAAGCCTGTGTAAGGCTCTGGTCAACTGCTGCCCGGTCAGCGGCCAACCGCTCCATTTCAGCACGTAGCGAAGCGGTTTCCTGCTCCATTGAGAGTTTGTCAGCCTTGGATAAGGTAAGTGCCGCCTGCACCTCCGCCAATTGCTGCTGAAGTCCGCTGCGCTCTGTTTTCAGGGTCTCGTTCTCCTTGCGCCATTGGGCCGCGTTGGCCTGTGCGTTGCTCTCCTGTTCCATACGAAGTTGAAGGGCATAAACTTTCTGCTCCGCGAGCACACGTTGATCTTCCTGTTCGGCGGTGGCCGCCTTGCTGGCGCTGAGTTGTTGCGCCATTCGTTCTGCACGATCGATACTCGACCGTTGCTCGGTCCGTAGTTTCTCAACGGCGCTCAGTTGCCCGTCGAGAGCGACCTGCAATTCCGTGCGTTCGTGACCGGAGTATACCTGCATCCCGATCGATCCAGCCAGGAGCAAGAGTGCAAGTGGTGCGATGAGCTTGGACCTATCGGCCCAAAATGCTCGTAGTCTTTTGTCGTTCATGGCGCTTTCAACGGGGTGGTGTTCGCTGGGATACCGTTATTGCATGAAAAGGCCGTGAAAAAGATCACTTCCCGGAAAGAGCGATGACCATCGGCAGGTTGCGATCCCACTATCTGGCGTGCAATGCGGAGCACCGGTCTTGCCCATCACCGAGGGTCGAGGTGGTATGCCCCCGATCCCATTTCCATCCTTGCTCGTGTCATCGCGCTCCACACCGCCCCGAACCTTTTCATCGTTTTTTCATGCGGTTCGCTTGGGGCGTTCACGGCAGTGGCTGTGCTTTGTGGATACGTGAACTTGATCATGACGGCATTGAACGCCACTCCGACCACAACGACACCCGTAGGAAAGTATTCAGCGCGTCCTTGCCTTTCGCACATTCTGGAGTTTCGCGACGACGCCTTACTTCAGGAACGACGTTCTCAATATGATCGGAGGGCTGCACGGTGGCAAGATCGACGTGATGCCGACTGGTGGGTATTTGAACACGGTCCCGCTTAATCTCAGGTGAAAGTGAGGTGTTCCGGTGGTGGGGGAAGTGGGGTCCGCTCTCATGAGGTGGGAGACGGATCCCCTTCTTTCCTGCTCATCGCTGCCGACGCATGACACGGCTCTTCCTGCTCTACCTGGTCGTTGTAGCCGCGCCATCACTGGTCTATGCGGGTTTTGTTTGGTGGCGTACATGGTCACGCAACCGCAGGGAGGACCATTGGTGGGACCAATGGAACGATAACGAACCGATCGCCACCCATAGGGAGGATGTGGAG
This sequence comes from Flavobacteriales bacterium, assembly GCA_039933875.1. Lineage (GTDB taxonomy): Bacteria > Bacteroidota > Bacteroidia > Flavobacteriales_F > PHOS-HE28 > PHOS-HE28. The sequence continues at coordinate 48,654 of JBDTNF010000005.1, forward strand.
GAGATCCAACCCTTCGGTGCTACGGAACTGGATCATTCGCGCGATGAACCGGAAGCTGCACGCTTGTTCCGCCACATCGCGTTGCAACGCAGGTCGATACTCGATAACGCCCAGGAATCGAACGCACAACGTCAAGGTGAATGTGAACGAACATGAGCACGCTCCTCATCATCGTCTTCGTGCTCGGTTATGTGGCCATCGCGTTCGAGCATACCATCGGTGTGAACAAGGCCGGTGCGGCTTTGATCACAGGCGTATTATGCTGGACCGTCCTCGCTGTTTTCGCTCATGGGGCCGATCTGTCCGAAACCCTCACCCATCACCTGGGCGGGATCGCGGGCATCGCTTTCTTCCTGTTGGGGGCGATGACCATCGTGGAACTGATCGCTGCCAACGATGGCTTCGAACTGATCACTGAACGCATCACGGAAACGCGACGAGTGCCACTTCTCTGGACCATCGCCTTGCTGGCCTTCTTCCTCTCGGCCATACTGGACAACCTCACCACCACCATCGTCATGGTCACCCTGACGAGGAAGTTGTTCAATGAGCAACGCGATCGCCTGTATTTCGCCTCAGCCGTGGTCATCGCGGCCAATGCCGGTGGCGCCTGGTCCCCGATCGGCGATGTCACCACCACCATGCTGTGGATCGGCGGGCAGATCAGCGCGCGTGGCGTCATCCTGTCCACGTTCGTGCCCAGTTTGGCGGCCGCGGTGTTGCCTCTGTGGGCCCTTTCGTTCCGATTCGATGGCCGCATTATGCGCACGGTTCCCGCGGCTACCAATACCGGAACAGTGAGAGCCAGCCCCCACCGCCGCACCATGCTCCTGCTCGGTATCGGCACCTTGCTTTTCGTGCCGGTCTTCAAGACACTTACACACCTGCCGCCCTACATGGGCATGTTCATAGGCTTGGGAGTTATGTGGGTCGTTACAGCCATTGTCAATCGCGACAAGAACGGTGAGGAACGGAAGGCCCTGTCCATCACCAGCGCTCTGGAGCGCACCGATACGCCGAGCCTGCTTTTCTTCGTGGGCATTCTGCTGAGCGTAGCTGCACTGCAACAAGCAGGCGTGCTCATCCACATGGCCGAATGGCTCATGCGCACCCTTCACCTGTCATCGCTCATCGCATTCAGCATGGGCCTGCTCTCCGCCGTGATCGACAATGTGCCCCTGGTGGCTGCCGTACAGGGCATGTTCACCCTGGACCAGTTCCCGACGGACCATTCCTTCTGGAGCTTCCTTGCCTATTGCGCTGGAACGGGGGGCAGCGCGCTCATTATCGGGTCGGCGGCAGGGGTGGTGGCCATGGGCATCGAGCGCATCACCTTCTTCTGGTACCTCAAGCGCATCAGCGCATACGCACTGCTGGGATATGTGGCCGGTGCCGGAACCTATGTACTGCAAGAACTTCTGGTCCAAAGATGAACGCGTCGGAGATCATGCTGTACGTGGTCATTATCGGGGTGGCGGTGTCCACCTGCGGTTACCTGCTCTACCGCATGGTCATTGGCATCCTGAACAACGAGAACGATGAACCCCCTGTGTCATGAAGCTCACGATCTTTTGTGCGGTATTGAACATGGCGTTCGCTGGTATGGTGAGCGCACAGGCGACGAATGAGTTCATCGTCATCAGTACACGTGGACAAGTGAGTACTTGGGTGCTTCCGTCCGATTGGGAACCACGGTTCGAAGGCGAATACGTGCGCTTCACCGAGCGCGATCGCGTCCGCACGGAGGGCATTGCGGCTATCCGTCCCAAGCGGCCTTCCGAGTTCCCAGATCATCATGTGGTGGAACTCATCTTTCGAACGATCACGGGTAAGATCATCACCCAGGCGTTCTGGTTAGCTGATCGATACAAGGCGCTGGACCAAGTGCCTCAGGAGGGAGGTTTTTACCGTATCGACCGGCAGACATTGGTGCGCGTGGGCAGCGCCACCGTGCAGTAGGCCTAGCACATGCCGCGAGAAAGGGGATCCGTTTGTAGCGCATGAGCCGGGTCACACCATGCCAACGAAGGAACAGTCGAGCGAATATGGAACGACCATCTGAACGCACACTCAAGGAGCATCACGCCTATTACAGCGCTGATGGGCCATTCGCGGCGAACGCGCGGATGTTACAGGGGGTGTGGGCGCGCGCGCAGGGGTTACCACTCGCTGAACGTGCGTTCAAGAACGGCATGCGAAAGTTGGCCCCGCTGTGCAACTACGTGGATCCTGAACACGCCCTGCATCAGGGTAGCAATTTTCTAACCGAGGGTATCCGGTGTGTCGTTCGCGAGGAGATGAAGGCGAACGCTGCGCGCAAAGGACCCGCGCGCAAGGTGTTCCGTGCGGATCGGTTGTACGGTGACCTGCTCAACAGCCAGTCGTTGGCGTTCAACCTCTTCGGCGAGTTGAAGTTGGATCTGGAAATGGCCACGCGGGTCTTCAGGTATATGCGCCCCGATCACGTGGATACAGTGATCGGGCTGGAGTTCGAGCATGCCCCACGCCTTGGGGTTGCGCGTAGTAACGGTGACCGTTCCACGTTTGCCGTGTTCGTCGAATACCTGGGCCCGCGTGGGCGAGGGTTCATCGGCATGGAGGTGAAATACGCGGAGAGCTTGTCGAGCAAACCGGTTCTCTTCCGGGAACGCTACTGGGAGTTGGCAGAGGCTTCAGGGCAGTTCAGACCTGGTTCTTTGGAAACGTTAAGAACAATGCCCTTGGGGGTTGAGCAACTGTGGCGCGCGCATCTGTTGTGCCTGGAACTAGGTCCACCTGTGGGTACGACCTACGCCGCAGGATGCTTCATGTTCCTCTATCCGCAGGACAATTTCGATTGCCAGATCGCGGTGAACCGCTACCAGAAAATGCTCTCTGGGTCCGACAGCTTCCTTCCGTTCACCATGGAAGAGTATTGCTGGGCGCTGCGCTCCGTCAAGGCAGGTGACTGGGTGGATGAACTCGTAGGCCGCTACTTATCGTTCTCCCGGAATCTAGTCCCTGTTATCATACGTTGATTCCAAGAGGGGCGCGGTCGCGAACGCGTGACTCCAACGCACAGGTCAATTCCGTAGGCAAGCCTCTCCCAGTAAAGCCTATCGTCCCACCGCTGCCGGATACGCTCCCGGAACTATCCGATAGCCGAAGCGATCAAAATAGAAGGGAGGAGCGTTTTCCGCTCCTCCCTTGCAGTGACCCCACCAGGAGTCGAACCTGGATCAAGAGTTTAGGAAACTCCTATTCTATCCATTGAACTATGGGGCCGGGATAGCAGCGGGCGAATTTAGCCGTAGTGAACTCAAGGAGCTGGGGGGCAGGAGCAGGAACAACGGCATTCTTTGCGCCTGCCCTGCTCCCACCCCTCTACTTTTGGTCGGTCACCATGCACTTCCGCAGGATCCGCTCTCACCTCTTCGTCGGCCTGCTCGCGTTCGCTGGCGCATGGTTCTGGAACAGCTGGAACATACAAGTATTGCGGCGGGAAATGCCGGATCTGTTGCGCGAAGGTGTTACCGTGGCCACCACCGACGATGCCAGCTACCTGCGCGCGGTGGAGGATCTGGTGAACCCACCGGCTACCGATCATGTGGAGAAGCCACGCGTGGATCTGCGCGCACCGGGATATCGGTTGTGGTACCTGCTGCCACGCCTGTTCCTTCCCCCGCCCGGTGCGTTGCGGGCGCTTGTGGTGGTGCAATGCCTGCTTTTCGCCTGTTCGGTGATGCTGCTCTGGGAAGTGCTCCTCGTGTTCGGTATCGCCCCCATTGTGCGTTGGACGTGCACGCTGTTGATCGCGTTGATGCCCACCTTCCACGGCTTCCTCTTCTACACGCTCACCGAGTCGGTGACACCAGCGCTCGTGCTGGGCACGGTCTGTTGCGCGCTGCTTGGCAAGCGGCCCCAGGGGAATGGCTGGCTCGTGGCGGCTGTAGTGCTCTGGTCGCTGCTCATGGTAACGCGGCCGGTATTGACGTGGGCGGGCTTGCCGTTGTTGCAGGCGCTTTGGTCACGCTACACCGACCGGGCCGCCTTGCTGCGGATCGTCGGTATGTGCGTGCTCGCTTTTGTGCCCACCGGGATCTGGTGGGCGTACAACATGACGATCGCGGGTGGCTATGTGGGCCTGCATCCGATCTACCGGGCGGACGAGCCAGGCATCAACCGGCCCACGCACGAAGCGTTCTGGGAACTGGCGAAAAGCTGGGGCATTGCCGGGGACACCTTCCACAGCGTCATGGAGCCCGCCTTCCAGAACGCGCTCACGGGTGACACTTCGCGTGCGTACGCGGAACAATTCGTTGACACCGCGCCATCCGGGGAACTCACACCAACGCAACGCGCGGCGATCATCGCGGAGTTCAATGCCTGGCAGCACTTCACCAGCGCCATCCTCGCTCCCGCATTGGCCAGGCCGGAGCGCGCATTGGGACCGCAACCCGAAGAACAGGTGATCATTGATCGCGTGGCCGCGATCACAGGCGCCTACCGAAGCGACCACGCATGGCACTATCACGTGATCGTGCCGTTGAGCGTGCTGCGGAAACTCGTGGCGCATTCCAACCTCAACCTGTTCCTCTTCCAACACACCTTGCGCGGGCGGCCATGGATGGAAGCGTTGCGCTGGTGCTCGGCCATGGTGCATGTGCTGCTCCTGCTTAGCGTATCGCTCGCCCTGTTCTGGCGCATCGACCCTACGGTGCGAAGCGCGGCACTGGGTGCGGCTGCCTATCTGCTCTACCTCGCCTACGTGCAACGCGGCGTGGAGGAACGGTATACACTTCCCGTGCTGCATATGTCCTTGCTGTGTGCCGCGTTCGTGTGCGATGCCGGGGCCCGTTGGTGGGTTGCATGGCGTGCGTCGCCCCCCACGAACAGCTGATCGTGGACCCGTTGTGCACATCGTGTGCATGCAGGATCTTGGCCGACACCCGCCGAACACCTAGTTTTCCATACCCAACCCCAACCAACCATGCGCCGCATCCTTACCCTTCTCGGGCTCGTCCTCCTGATCGCCTGCCGCAAGGAGGAACTCGCACCCGTCTCCGACGGTGCCCAAGGTCCGGTACTGCAGGAACGCAGCGATCCTTCGCCCGCACCCATTGGCGATCCGCTCTCGCAGGAGTCGCTGGACCGGGCAGTGATCGCCACGCTGGAGCAACGCAACGACTTCCATTGGGAATGGATGGACCTGCGGACCTTGTGGAGCGCTGTGCAATACAATGACCACAGCCTGGCCATCGGCTACCAGCCCGCGCAAATGGGCGACATCAGCGACATCATCCACACCATCGACATCAAGAAGCCTGAATGGCGGGCCGTGCATGATGCGTTGATCGACTTGGTCCTGGCCGAACTGAACGGCACGAAAGGCGCACCTGTCACCTTGCGCGACATCCTTGTGGAGGATGATCCCGTGCTGCCGATCCTTACGCTGCGCATCACTGACAAGAACGTGATCACACGCCTGCACAACCTGCGCAACGTGCGCTACCTGGAGCCACTGGATTACTGGCCGGCGGTGGCGAACGACGAGCGTAGCACCTCGGGCTGCAGCCCATCAACCTACGCACTGAACGCGGCGGACTACACCACCATCACGCCGAACGCCAAACTGCCCTGGAACTTCAACAACCACGGGATCCCTGCCGCGTGGGCTGTTTCGCAAGGCCAGGGCATCACCGTCGGTGTGATCGACGGAGGCATCAGCGCTTCACAGTCACTGCTCGGCAGTGATTTCAACAACGGCGACAGCAACGTGGGCCGCACCATCACCACGGGTGCAACACTGGGCACTTCCGCTTACACGACCTGCTCGCACGGCAACAGCATGTGCGGCCTCGCCACGGGTCCGCGCAACAACAGCGGGGCCACCACCGGCGTCGCGTACAAGAGCAACCTCCGGTTCATCCGTGCCTGCGAGGATGTGCTGCTCGACGCGAGCAGCGAGAAGACCGCCGTGAAGAACGCGTTGATCGCCATGGGCAACGACCCGGCTGTGCGTGTGATCAGCATGAGCATCGGTGCACCCTTCGCGAGCGGCGTGCTGGAGGATGGTGTGAACTACGCGTACGGCACCGGCAAGATGATCATGGCCGCGGCGGGCACCAGCTTCAGTTGGACCAGCTGGTGGGGCGTGATCTATCCAGCGGCGCTCACCAAGTGCGTGGCCGTGACCGGTGTGAAGGAGAACGGCAGCAAATGCGCCAGTTGCCACGACGGCTCGCAGGTGGACCTCACCATCTGCATGGAACGCACCAGCAACAGCTCACGCAATTCGCTTTCGCTCGCACCGAGCGGGTATGCCCCAAGCTATATCGGTGGCAGCAGCGCGGCGACATCGACGGCCGCAGGCATAGCAGCGGTGGTGTGGAGCGTGAGGCCCACCGCCACGCGCGAGCAGATCTTGCAGTGCTTGAAGAGCACCGCGCAGTTCGCTGCCAGCCCGAGCAGCAGCAAGGGCTATGGCAACATCAACGCGGGTCCCGCGGTGAACTGCGCGCTGGCGCTGTAGCCAGAAGCAGGGGCAGGGGCAATTCGCATTGCTTGCGCCTGCCCCGCCCCTTGAGCTCCCCGCACCTCGGTACCTTCACGCCCCCCAAACTTGGGTAGGGTAAGTGGCGTCCATGAAGAGGATCGGCATCATAGGTGGAGGGTTCACAGGCACGATGACGGCCGTGCAGCTCATCGAGCGCGCGAACGGCCCGTTGGCGATCACGATCGTGAACGACCGCGGCACCTTCAACAAAGGCGTCGCGTACGACCCCTACTCAAAGGGTCATTTGCTGAACGTGACGGCGGCGAAGATGAGCGCCTATCCCGATCGCCCCAACCACTTCATGGACTGGGTGATGGCCCGGCCGTCGTTCGCGCATACCGAGCGCATCCTTGTCGCGAACGCCTTCCTGCCCCGCGACCTCTACGGTGAATACCTCACCAGTGTATGGAACAACGCAGAGGCGATCGCGGTGCGCAAGAAGATCAAGGTGCGTGTGATCGAGGACACCGTGGCCGACCTGGACGTGACCGACGACGCTGTTGACCTCATCCTCCGCAGTGGCCAACGGATCACCCTGGACCGCTGTGTGATCGCCACCGGCAACCATGCCCCCCGCGATCCGGGCATAAGGCAACCTGCGTTCTACCAAAACCCACGCTACTTCCGGAACCCTTGGAACGTGGCCTCCGTGAGCGGTGCTGACAGCGCACTGCCGATCCTGATCATCGGCAACGGCCTCACCATGGTGGATACGGTCCTCGGCCTGTTGGAACACGGCTTCACCAATACGATCTGGTCCATCTCACCGAACGGCTACAACATCCTGCCACACCGCCACAATGGGCTGGCCTATACCAAGTTGACCGAGGAACTGCGCGACACCATGACATTGCGCGAACTGGTCGCCTTGGTGAACAAGCACATCCGATCGGTGCGCGAGTTCGGTGTCTCTGCCGAACCGGTCATCGATTCCATCCGGCCGCACGTGCAGCGCATCTGGAAGCGCCTGACACCGGCCGAGCGCCGGATCTTCATGGCGCGGTTGCGACACTTGTGGGGTGTGGCGCGGCACCGCGTCCCCTTGCACATCCATGATCGATTGCAACAGTTGCGCATCGACGGGCGGTTGCGGATCCTCTCCGGCAGGTTGATCGACATCAGCGAGGAGAACGGAGCGGTCCATGTGGAGCATTTCGATCACAAGCGCCAGGCAACGGCGACGCTCCAGGTGTGCCGTGTGATCAACTGCACCGGCCCGGAAACGGACCTGATGAGGCTGGAGGAGGGTTTCCTCAAGAACGCGTTGTTGAAGGGATCGATCGCACAGGATGAATTGAAGTTGGGAATCCGTACGGATACCGAAACGTTCGCGGTGCTCGATGCGACCGGTCGACCGCATGAACGCTTGTTCACGCTCGGTTCGAACTTGAAAGGTGAACTGTGGGAAAGCACCGCGGTGAACGAACTGCGCGCCCAGGCTGAATTGCTTGCGAAGGACCTCCTGCTGCTACCGAGCGGACGAAAGGTCGCCACCGCTCCTGCGCGCTAGTTCAGCGCACGCCGCTCCCGTTCGGCATCGCCTCGTCGGGCCGCACGAAGCGCAACTTCCCTTCAGAATCCTCGGCCATCAGGACCATGCCTTGGCTCTCGATGCCCTTGAGCTTGCGCGGCTCCAGGTTGCACAGCAACAACACTTGTTGTCCGGGTAACGCCTCCACTGCGAAGTGCAGCGCGATGCCACTGACGACCGTGCGCGGCTGTGCATCACCGATGTCGATGGTGAGCTTCAGCAATTTGTCGGCCTTCGCCACTTTCTCCGCTGCGATGATGCTGCCGATGCGCAGATCCAGCGCACTGAATTGATCGAAGTTGATGTTCGCTTTGGGCGCGGCAGGTGTTACGTTCTTGGGCTGATCGGCGGATGGTGCTTGTTCCACGGGCTTGTTGGCGTGTAGGCGCTCGACCTCGGCAGCGATCGCCGCATCATCGATCGGTTTGAATAGGTGTTCGGGCTTGCCTAATTGCGAACCGGGCTTGATCAGGTCGGCGCGCAGGGCTTCATCCCACTTCAGATCGCCGAGACCGAGCATGGTCCGGAGTTTCGCGGTGGTGTGCGGTAGGAACGGTTCAAGCACAACGCTCAACGCAGCAGTGACGCGCAAGCTGTTGAAGAGCACCGTGCGCACCCGCTCGGGGTCGGTCTTCTCCAGCTTCCACGGCTCGGTATCGGTGAGGTACTTGTTGCCCAGGCGTGCGGCTTGCATCGCGCTGGCCAGCGCATCGCGGAAGCGGAACCGGTCGATCTCTTCGGAGATCTTCCCGGGCAGCACGTTCAGTTCGCTCCAGAGCAACAGGTCCTGTTCATTCCCGCCAGCCGGCTCAGGCACCTTCCCATCGTAATACTTGTGGCATAACACGAACACGCGCTGCACGAAATTCCCCAGGATGCTGACGAGCTCGTTGTTGTTCTTGTCCTGGAAGTCCTTCCATGTGAACTCGCTGTCCTTGAACTCCGGCAGGATCGAAGCGAGCGCGTAGCGCAACTCGTCCTGTCGGTTCGGCCAGCGCTCGATGTACTCGTGCAGCCACACCGCCCAATTGCGGCTGGTGCTCAGTTTCTGCCCTTCGAGGTTCAGGAACTCGTTGGCAGGCACGTTCTGCGGCAGGATGAATCCACCGTGCATCTTCAGCAGGATCGGGAAGATGATGCAGTGGAACACGATGTTGTCCTTGCCGATGAAATGCAGCAGGCGCGTGTCATCGGCCTTCCACCACTTCTCCCAATCGACACCTTTTTCCGCCGCCCACTTTTTCGTGGCGGTGATGTAGCCGATCGGCGCATCCAGCCACACATAGAGCACCTTGCCCTCCGCGCCGGGCAGCGGCACAGGTACACCCCAATCCAGGTCGCGGGTCATCGCGCGCGGCCGCAGGCCGTCCTTCAGCCAGCTGTTGCATTGGCCAAGCACTTGCGGCTTCCACTCGGTGGCATCGTGTTGCTGTTCACCGTCCAGCACACCCGTGTTGATCCACTCCTCCACCCACTGCTGGCTGCGCTCCATGGGCAGGTACCAGTGCTTTGTTGGACGCAACACGGGCTTGCTCCCGCTCAACGTACTGCGCGGGTCGATCAGGTCCTTTGGGCTCAGGGCACTGCCGCACTTCTCACATTGGTCGCCGTACGCGTTCGGATTCGCACAGTTGGGGCAGGTGCCGATGATGTACCGGTCGGCCAGGAATTGCTTCGCCTCCTCGTCGTAGTACTGCTGCTCCTCCTGCTCCGTGAAGGCGCCGTTCGCATGCAACTGGAGGAAGAAATCCTGCGAAGTCTTCTTGTGCAGCTCCGAACTGGTACGGTCGTAGATGTCGAACTCGATACCGAAGTCCACGAAGGCCGTACCCATCATCGCGTGATACTTGTCCACGATGGCGCGGGGCGTAGTGCCTTCCTTCAGCGCCCGGATGGTGATCGCCGCCCCATGTTCATCACTTCCGCAGATGAACAGCACCTCCTTACCACGGGCCCGCAAGGAGCGCACATAGATGTCCGCCGGCAGGTAGGCGCCGGCGATATGCCCGATGTGCAGAGGGCCGTTCGCATAGGGCAATGCGGCGGTAACCGTGGTGCGTTTAGTCTCCTTCACGTTGCTCTGATGGCTGCTTTCCGGGCAGGCGCGAAAGTACCTCGCGCGACGCGCCCCACACGGGATCCCGACCACACGTCACAAGGCACCGATTTTTCTTGGATGGGATGGCTGCTGCTGCCCACCTTCACGCCCCCTTTCCCGAAGCCTGCCCTGCCGTATGGATCCCTTGCTGCGCCCACCCGCCCTTCGCCCCGGCGACACCATCGCCATTGTACCCACGGCACGCGCCATCGTTCCCGATGAACTCCGCGAAGGGATCGCCCTCGCCGAAAGCTGGGGGCTGCGGGTTAGGCTCGGCTCTTGCGTGGGTCGCAAGCATTTCCAGCAGGCCGGCACGTCCAGGCAACGCGCTGCCGATCTGCAAGCCGCGTTCGATGATCCCGATGTGAAAGCGATCTGGTGCGCGCGTGGCGGATACGGCACGGTGCACCTGTTGAAACACATGGACCTCGAGGCCGTCCGCCGCAACCCGAAGTGGCTGGTGGGGTTCAGCGATGTCACCGTGTTACACAACACCTTGCACAAACTGGGCATCGCCTCGCTGCACGCCCAGATGCCCTTCAACGTCGGTGCGAAGAGCGACACGGCGCGGGAGACCTTGCGCAGGGCGCTATTCGGCGATCCGCTAAGCTTGATCAGCATGCGCGAACTGGGCTTGGAGCCCACGACGATGAACCGCCCCGGCGAGAGCGAAGGTGTGCTGGTGGGGGGCAACCTTTCCCTGCTTTTCGCGCTGCGAGGCACACCCTACGACCTGGACCCCACCGGCAAGATCCTGTTCATCGAGGACTTGGACGAACTCCTCTATCACTTGGACCGCATGATCATGAACCTGAAGCTCGGGGGCTGGTTCGAGCGCATCGCGGGGTTGGTGGTGGGGGGGCTCACGGAGATGAAGGACAAGGACCCAGCGGATCCATTCGGCCTCAGTGCTGAGCAGATCGTGGAGAAGGCCGTGGGGCCGGTGAGTTACCCGGTGTGCTACGGCTTTCCGGCAGGCCACATCACGGACAACCGGGCGATGATGATGGGCCGAAAAGCGAAACTCAGCGTGACCCCGGAGGGTGCTACGCTGAGTTTCGAAGAGGAAGAGAACGTCTAGCGGCTAGTTGCGCTCGAACTTGTTGAACCCGGCGGGGATCTCGAATAGGGTGGGCTTCTGCACGCCCTTGGTCACCTTGGTCACCTCCAGGCGGCTCACTTCGGCACCGTCCATCTTCTGCTCGATGCCCAACATGGGGAACACGCCGCCGCCGTCCTTGATCTCCAGGAAGAACACGGCTTGCTCATCCTTGCGGTTCAAGGTTTCCAGCAGGGGAACGAAGAAGTTGAACTCATCGGCCGCCACCCAATAGGTCAACTGGCGGTCCTCTTTGGGGCCCTTCACCAGCCATTTCTCACACTTGTACCCGGCGATGTCCTTCATCTCCGCGGTCTTCTGGATCGTGGTCTCCACGTCCTTGGGCAGGCGCATGTTCGGCACGTCCATGTAAAGTTTGCGCTCAGGGCTCACGGCGGTCACCGTCTTGTCGCGTGTGTCCACCAGCATGATGCCCTGCACCTCACCGCGCGCGCTGATCTCCTCGATCCGCACACGGTCGCCCTTGACGTAGTACTTGTAACTCGTCACCACGGGGCCCGTGGTTTTGGTGAACTCGATGATGCCCTCGAACGACTGTGCGTGGAGCGGGGCGAAAGAACCGGCCACCAGGCCGATAAGACAGAGGGAACGGGTGATCGCTTGCATGTTCGGTCTCGTTTCCGGATGAGGATGGCCGGTATTCGTGTGAAAGCCGGATCGAAAGGGCGGAAAGTTCCTCAATTTTAGGCCTTCAACGGTGCGCCCTGTCGATGGTTACGCCGTGATCTTTCCACACATGGCCGAGCACAACCTCATCGGTGACCGCGGAGAGCAACTGGCGTGCCGGTTCCTCCAGGAGCATGGCTTGGAGGTGCTCGAGCGCAACTGGCGCCATGGCAGGCACGAGCTTGATATCATCGCCAGACAAGGCCCCGAGTTGGTGATCGTCGAGGTGAAGACCCGCAGCACCGACCAGCATGGCCAGCCCGCCGAGGCGGTGAAAAAGGGCAAGCGCGGCCTGATGGTGAAGGCCGCCAATGCTTACGTGCAAGCCACCGGCTGCGCACTGGGGCTGCGGTTCGACATCGTCAGTGTCATCATGCACCCCAACAAGCCGTACATCCACCACATCAAGGACGCCTTCTACCCCACCCTACATGAACGACCGTACTAAAGGACCGCGTGGCCGCGGTGGCCGACCCAGCCGCCCCAGTGGCAACAAAAGCACCGGCAGCGGACCGCGTCCTGAGCGCCGTGAATCACGCCCGGACGACCGGGGCACCGGCCGCGGCGATCGGGAAGAACGTCCGCGTGCGGGGGCTGGCCCACGTACCGGGCGGCCCGCGCCAGATCGTTCTGCACGACCCGATAGCCGTGGAGAGCGTGATGAGCGATCGCGCTCCAGCGCCGCCCCACGACAAGGGCGGCCCGCATCAAGTCGCGCCGCGCGTCCCGATAATCGCAGCGAAAGCCGCGAGGAACGTCCACGTTCGGGCCGGCCGACGTCCAGCCGCCCCTCGCGGCCCGACAGTCGCACCGAAGGCCGTGGTGAGCGAGAAGAACGCCCACGTACCGGCGGGCCTTCCAAGCGTGCAGGTAAACGTCCGCCCAAGGCGATGCGCGACGGACGCCCCGAGGACAGTCGCCCAAGTGGTGAGCGCCCCGCCTCACGCGGTGGCCGACCTACTCGACCGGGTAGCACAAGGCCCGGTGCACGACCCGACGACCGCGGCGAGCGTCCTGCACGCCCGGCTCGGCCCTATGCGGGGCGTCCAAGCGGAGGGCGACCTGATCGCTTAGCCCCGGAATATGGTGCCAAACGCCACACCGGCCGTGGCCCCGATCGCAACAGCAAACGTGGCCGCGAAGCCGAAGAGGGCACCGGCGATGGACGGATCCGTTTGAACCGCTACCTGTCCAATGCGGGCGTGGCCAGTCGCCGCGAAGCCGATGATCTCATCAAAGCGGGTGTGGTGCAAGTGAACGGCGTCACCGTTACCGAAATGGGCACCAAGGTTGGTCCGGGCGACCGCGTGCATTATGGCGGGCAACGCCTCAGCACCGAGAAGAAACGCTACGTCCTCGTGAACAAGCCCAAGGACTTCATCACCACCACCGACGATCCGCACGACCGCCGCACGGTGATGGCCCTGATCGACGACGCCTGCACCGAGCGCCTTTACCCCGTTGGCCGCCTCGATCGCAACACCACCGGCCTCTTGCTTATGACCAACGACGGCGACCTCGCCAAGAAACTCACCCACCCCAGCCACGGCGCCGAGAAGCTTTACTACGTCACTTTGGACAAGAGCGTGACCCAGGCCGATCTGGAGAAACTCGTCGAAGGCGTTGAGTTGGACGATGGCATCGCCACGGCCGATGAGGCCGCCTACGTGCAGGGTGCCACCAAGCGCGAAGTGGGCCTCAAGCTGCACATGGGCCGCAACCGTGTTGTGCGCCGCATGTTCGAAGAGCTCGGCTACGATGTGGTGAAGCTTGATCGCGTTGCCTTCGCCGGCCTTACCAAGCGCGATCTGCCGCGCGGCAACTGGCGGCACCTCACCGAAAAGGAAGTGCTGTTCCTGAGCAAGCGGAAGTAGGCGGCTGGGCTAATCCCTTCCGCACTGTCTCCTTTGCCCATCGAGGGATTAAGGGGGGCCCGTGCGTGATCAGTCCCGTGCTAAATGACGCACCGGTCGGTCATGTATACACGGCTAGGATAATTGCCGGTGCGTTTTAGGAAAGACCACTTCCCCGGGTTAGGTTCACTATCCCAACCCGTCCACCATGACCTTGTACATACCCACTCGTAGGTCCCTTTATTCGCTTTTCCTTATCACGCTGCTATCGCGCAGTGTAGTGGTCGCGCAAGGCCCCACCATCAGCCTCACCCCCTCCATTTTCAACGGCTATAACATCAGTTGCTTCGGCGCAAGGAACGGGGCCATTGATGCCACCGTAACAGGCGGCACCACGCCTTACACTTACTCATGGTCGAATGGTGCGGCAACGCAGGACCTTGCCAACCTCGCCTCTGGTTACTACAAGCTCACAGTTACGGACGCGAGCCTTGTTGTGGTAGAGGCGGATATCACGTTAACTGAACCAACGACGGTCAAGATCACGACCACAGCAAGCTCGTATCCCAACGGCTTCAATGTCAGTTGCTATGATTGTTACAACGGCAGTATTGGCGCAACGGTGACAGGTGGTGTATTGCCATATGCATATAGCTGGCTCGATGGACCTACGACCGAAGATCGTTCGAGCTTGGGGGCCAACAAGTACAAGCTGAAGGTCACCGACGCGAACGGGTGCATTTACTGGTCTGAGATGGTTTTTCTTACTCAGCCCGATCGGAACGACTGGACAATGAGCGGCAACGCCAATACTGATCCTGCTACACAATACCTCGGCAGCAGCGATGCGAAGGATGTGGTGTTCAAGAGCAATGGCACTGAGGCATTGCGACTGAAGAGCAACGGGGACATTAAATTGCTTGGCTCGCTGAATACCAGCGGCTTCGTCTATCGGTTGACTGACGGCACATTACGCGCAGGCATATTCCATGCGCCGCCGAACCCCCCGGGGCTATGCAATGATCTGAGCGGTATTCCCTTTTGGGAAACACAGGGCAATACATTCGTGGACCCACTGTGCGACGATCCTCGGCTCGGCACTTTGAGCAGCCATTCTCTCCGTGTGGTAACCGATGGCATTGAGCGAATGATCGTGACAACCACTGGTAAGGTCGGTATCGGCACCGACCCCCCAAGTGGGCCGATCGATGGGTACAGGCTGTTCGTTGAGGACGGCATTGCCACCCGCGATGTGCTGGTGAAACTGGGTGCCTGGCCGGATTATGTCTTCAAAGAGGGTTACCACTTGCTCGACCTCGCCGAGTTGAAGGACTACCTGCACGCGAACGGGCACCTTCCCGGCATACCCTCCGCAGCCGCTGTGGCTGAGAAGGGCGGGGTAGAACTGGGGGATCTACAGAGGCGCATGCTCGAGACCATCGAACAACAAACGCTCTATATCCTGCAAATGGAGGAGCGGATGAAAGCGATGGAGCAGCGGATGCGGGCACTCGAAACGTCCAAGTGATGCTGGTGCGCAAGATCCATCGGCTGCTTCCGGCGGCCTTCGCCATGGTGATCTGCTCCCACGCGATCGCACAAGTGGCCTACCCTGATGTGTACATAAACGATGTCGATTGGACGAGCGGCACGCGTTTCTTCACCGTCCCACAGCGCATCATCTCACCGGGCGATGCGAACCTGCCCGCTTCCACCACGGAAGCTGCACACACGGAGTTCATTTCCGGCACCGAAATAAGGCTCACGCCCGGATTCCACGGTGGGGACCTCACAGGCGATGGCCGATTCAGGGCGTGGATCGATCAGGGCCTCGGCGTTCCTGAAGATGTGATCGCGATCAGCCCTGACCCTACTACCCATGTTGTTGAGAACGTGATGCATGTGGAGAAGTGGGAGAAACTCGAACTGGCTTTGAAGCTGCCGCAGGAGTATCGGGATGCGATTGACCAGTTTTTCGGCAACTATTACTCAAACGGGGTGACGAACGCTTCCACTCCGGGCAACATCGACGACGTTCACGACCTCAACCCTTTCGCCGATGATTCTTTGCAACTGGTCATGCACCTTACCAGCCCCTCGGGCGCACAGCGCATCAAGTGGGGCTTCTACATGACAGAAGCGATGTGGACTGTTGAGCCCCCAACCCCTGATGCGTTGTTGGTCGATGACACGAGCGACCCTTTGCTTTCGCATAACATCCATTTCCGGTTCGCTCCCGATGAGGAGGGTACTTGGCAGTTCGCACTCTCAATAAAGGCCCCGCATACTGTGAACATGGCTAATGAGGCATTGGCTGAGGTGCACTACAATGGTTACACCTTCATTTGCGACCCGCCGCTAGCCGATAACAAGGGCTACTTGAGCGTTAACCCCAACAACAGGCGGTCATTATGGTTCAAGACTACTGAGGAACCCTTTATGGGGTTGGGCACCAACATCGCCCATCCGCTTGTGTCGACACCGGGTGAGCTCAAGTTCAAAAACTTTGATTTGATGCGACGATCCATTGAGGACTTGCACTCTGGTGGAGGCAACTACGCTCGCATATTTATGATGGGCGGGGCCTTCGCTACGGAGTGGCAGAACTTGGGGGTTTATGATCACTATAGGGCACCGCAATGTTATGATAACGCCGTGCACATTGGCAATTGTCAAAATCAAAACTGGGCGTTGGATCGTGTCATAGACCAGGCCCATACGAACGGTATATATGTTCAACTCTGCATCGACCCGTACCCGCCCATCAAGGTTTACGAAAATACGAACTGGCATTCTCACGCGTATGTGGATGCTTTCCTTGAACCCTCGCGGATTCCACAGGGGTCCGGCACCTATGACATGAAGCAGTTTTTCTATTCGATTGATCAATCCGATCCCCAAAACCCTGTGCGCCTCTACGACAGCGGCGTTTTCTATTACTGGAAGCGGAAGTACAAATACATCATGTCTCGCTGGGGCTATTCGGTGAACCTCGCCGTAATTGAACCTTTCAATGAGATTGACCAGATACTTACCTATGCGCCAACCAATATTAGCGACCCCAACTTTCCTGAGTACAATACAACTTGCCCGGAAAACCGCTTGAACTGGCTGGAGGATCCATACTTGCAAACAACGATCAAAGACTGGCTGACCGACATCGCACATTATGTCAGAGGTCCAGTCACCGATCCGGTTTCATCCTCATTGGGTGACACAACTAAGTTGTTCCTTCTGAGTTATGCTCTCGCCGATCCTAGCCAACTTGCCCACTATATCCCATTCACTAGTCCGGGGGTCGACTTAATCGATGCTCATAAGGGATATGGCTCCGATGTGATAGCAGACCAAGGCCAGCCTGACGGAAAGATGAACGATGCTTACGATAGTGCCCACGATTTCTGGAACTCATTTCCAGAGTTGAACTCCCCTTTGGGCGAAAGAAAGCCTTTCAATCATGGCGAGTTCAGTCACAACACCCGTGTGAATTTGGGTACGTTCCACGACGATCTCGAAAAGATATTTCTCAATTACGATGTTTCTTTCCATAACGAGATTTGGGCGTCAGCCTTCTCTGGAAAATTTGCGGCAGGTACTTCTTGGAATTGGTACCGTATTTTCTGGTGGCAAGATGCCCTGCCGCGCCCCCCAGCTAATCCGTTTAGCCCAGTCTTTCAACAACACCATCCCCAAGGCTACTACTCAAATGTTCTTGGAGGAACTGATCTGGACCCAAATGGGGCATCAAACTACATTGACGTCGGCGGCCTTGCGATTGCGATTCCTAACCGCAAGCTGACCCACCACTTCAAACCGCTCGCCGATCTGCTTATGCTTCCAGGGGTCCAGAACTTTCAGTTCTTTACATGGGATTATACGCCGCATAAATTGTACAGTGCAAGTGATCAAATCGAATGTTACTATTTGCAAAGCAGCGACGATGTAATGGCCATCGGCTGGGTGCATAATTTGAACGCTTGGGTGATGAACAGCTTCTACCTATCAACCGGATTGAATAATGAGAATTTCCTGGGCTGTGACCCGCCTAACCTTCTTCCTCAAACTATAGAGATTACTGGACTATTAGAGGATCACAACTACTATATCCACTGGTTCCCGACACGAATGAACTCGACCATTTGTCCAGCAGACGCCGAGGATTTGGATCAGAATGGTAGTGTTACACTCGATCTTTCATCCGCTATGCTGGGTGGCACATACAACAACTACTTGGACACGTTACACTCGGACTATGCCTTTATCATTTCCCCATTCCCTGAAGTAAAGAGCCTTACGTTGCCCACTGTTGAACAAGTTCGACCATCAGACTGGGATTTCACCTTGTTTCCTAACCCCACTCGTGACGAACTCTTCGTGAGGTTACCTGATGACAAACCCAAGAGCATCGTTATTTATGATCTAGCCGGAAGGCAGATCAATGTTTGGAGCAGCGTTATCGGTCCCGTACAACATCTTCCTATTACCGAGATCGCGAAAGGGGCATATTGGGTACGCGTGTCCGATGGTTCAAATAGCAAAACGAAACAACTCATTATCCATTGAGTCCTAGAATAACGACATTATCAACCATGGCATTTGCATGGTCTCTTTCTCTTCAGGCGCAGCCAACGTTTGAGAAGATCTATTTTACTTCAAGTGGGTTAAGATTTGACCTTATTGAGCTTCCTAGTAAGAACGTTTTCTCCGCTTTGGGTTGTAGTCAAGGTGTATCCAGACTTGATCTGCAAGGAAATCTCATCGACACTCAATGTTATTTCCCAGATACAATGGTCGGAGTGAGTGCATTGCGAAAGGTGGCGGATAACGAGTACTATTTTGCATCGAACTATGTCAAGGATTCCTGCACTTCGTCTGGCTCACTGACTTTACCCTTCACTCACCCAGCGATAGGACGGATGGATTCCTTGGGCAATGTGTTGGCTCTACGTCATTATGTCTTTGATGGTGAATGCCGGAATTTGACGGGTAATCTGGAAATAACGGCGGACAAGGGTGCGCTAATCTGCGGGCGCGATTCTTGGTTCTTCGCAATGAGAGTTGATTCATTGTTATCACCCCTATGGGCAAAGCGCTATACAAACAATGGAGGCTTCCAGTTCGTCAAGGAGCTACCGGGAGGCGATTTATTGGCCGGAATCAATATGGATACGGCTGGAGCGGTTGTGACGAGGCTTGATCCAGATGGCAACGTTCTCTGGTGCAAGTCCTATATACGTCCAAAGGGGGTGATTCACGATGCCGTAGTCGAGTCCGACGATTCTTTCATAATAACCGGGAGCACAGATAGCACGAGCACCAACGTATTCATTCCATTACCCGAAACATTTCAGCCGAAACTCTTTATGATGAAACTGAACGGGTCAGGCGAGGTACAATGGTGCCGGGGTTACGACAGCGCTCCGAACTATTGGAATACTCCCAGGGCATCACGAATTGTGCGAACCATAGATGGCAACTACGCCGTATTGGCAACACTTGGCCATCCGGGATCAAACATGTTCTTCCGTCCGTTCCTGATGAAGACAAACCTAAACGGAGACACGCTCTGGACGCGCTCAGTCGGCTCGTCTGGTTATGACTATTTCACAATGGACCTGCTAGCGTCCTCGGATGGCGGGCTTTGTTTTAGCGGCTGGGTCTGGGGTGATCTACCCGACGCGAACCTTGCATTACCATATATTTTTAAGACTGATTCATTGGGACACGTGCCATGTGGGCAACAAGCGCAAAGCATCCAAGTGCTGGATTTTTTTCCGACCGATAGCAGTTTCACACTCGCCTCATTGGATGATGTCACAGTTCGTCCTGCCTTCGTGAACGATACCATTTTTGGCCCCATCGCTGTATATGACGCCTGTATCGTCACCACCGTAGGGATAAGGTCAATTCAGGACCGGAAATTCCGTGTCTACCCAAATCCTAGTAGCGGTCTCTTCACCGTTGAGTTTGCCGATCCTCTTATGGCAGAGAGCTACTATTCCGTCTATGATGTCATTGGCAAGTTGCTCTACCAACGCCCATTGCCCGTGGGCAAGCTGACCGAGGAGATCGACCTCTCCCGCTACGGTAAGGGAACATATGTGATCAAATTCACCAACCCCAACGGCGTATGCTACGAGCGCGTGGTGGTGGAGTAGTGTAGGCTCCCCCGAAGTGGGCCATTCATTGCTTGTCTTCTGTTTCGTAAGCCATAGCTCGTTCGACCACCCTTTTCCACAACCCATGTGGAAAAGCTCTCCTCAAAATACCCGATCCACGGTATATGGCTCTTTTGAGCCACGTACTTACTTGGCCACATGGCCAGCACCTCATCACGGAGCTTCCTGCGCGAGTTCGGCGCGCGCATCCGCGAACAGCGCGAATCGAAGCGCCTTTGCCAGGAGGCCGTGGCCGCCGCCGTTGGCCTTAAGCAAGGCGCCATCAGCCGCATCGAGAATGGCCGTACGAGTCCGCGTTTCGAATTGGTCCAACGCATTGCCGAGTTCATCGGCTGCTGTAGGCTTCCCCGCAGTTCGGCCACTCATTACTGGAGGTGAAGTCTTGCTCG
>JBDTNF010000006.1:0-12006 GCA_039933875.1 Flavobacteriales bacterium
TCGTACTCCTCGCTCGTTCCTCGCTGCGGGGTACCCGCTTCAATCGCTCACGCGGAGTGCATGATTGCGACCTTTGAGCAAACAACGATGCTATGGTGGCGAATCAAGGATGCCCGCTCACTGGATATGAGGCGAAGGACTTCGGGTATGTGGGTAGCCCGGGCGCTATCAGCACGCTACTGACCTATACGAACGCGGCTGTCGGACGCGTCCTAATCGGCGAGCTGTTTTATCAAGGACTGGTGAACGTGGGCCAGCGGCGACCGCTGCTAGCAGGGTATTGTAGGCAGGAGTATGAGGCGAGTCGGAAACCGATCGTGTTGGTTCACGGTCCAGCGGAAGAGCTTGAACGCACCTTGAAGTATCCCAAAACGCTCAAAGAGAAGGAAGCGCATATCCTTCAATATGTTTACGCCAAGGGTGGAAACGAAGGCAAGTGGTTCGATTTCCAGAGCAAGCGGGACTATCCGCTTTGCTATTGTACTGGACCAGCTGAACTCGAGGCCGTGATGTCCAACTTGATTGATCGAGATCTGGTTGAGTGCCGCAAGACACATCTTGGCGGCTACAACAACACCAATTATCATCTGCGGTTGAGGGCGCATGCTTTGGACGAGCTCGAGGCACATCTATCACATGGTCCTATGGTCGGTCTGACAAGTCAAACCGTAGTTACATCGAATCCTGATTGGAACACGCGCATCAGCCATGCGATTGACTTGTTCAACGAGCAGCCGCGCACGAAGGAGCGAATGCGAAGTGCCGTTGTTGAGCTGAGCGCTGTTCTAGAGCCCCTGAGAGGGAAGCTTGAAGAGCAGTTTGGGAAGAAGGACACTAACGTCTTCTTTCAGTTGGTCAACGAGTTTGACGTCCGCCACAACAAGAATGAAATCAACCGCCTAGAGCATGATGAGCAGCTAGAGTGGCTCTACTATGCGTTCCTCAATACGCTGAATACTTACGCTAAGTTGGAGCGCAAGCTCAATCCCGTTCGCTAGGCTACCGACCAATACGCCACCAATGACAACGTATCTCGAACTCCACAAGAAGCAATGGCCCAAGCGAATGAAGATTCTTCGCGCCTGTGTTGAGTTGGAAGGCGCGACATCCGACTTCTTGAGACAGGTCTTCAAACTGAAAGACTCTTCCATCACTTTCGGCATGTCTACCAAGGCGCTCTCCTTCGAGCATAAGCTGAACCTGATGCTAGACCTTGCTAGCATCACGTCGGATGACCGCAAGCGGTTCCAGATGCTACAGGAGATGCGCAATCAGTTCGCTCATAATGACGCTTGCATCAGCTATGAGATTTATTTCATGCTCGCCAAAAAGAGTCCGGACAAACTGTTTGCATGGTATCCGGTTCCGACCAAGGGCACGCTGGAACAGCGGCTAGAAAAGGTGATTACCCTTTGGCTCAAAGATCTCGATAGGATCCGACGAAACGCTGAGAGAATGATTGGGTCCCGGTTGTTGGCCTCAACGCGGGAGAAAATGAACACGGCCGCTCTCCACGTTCACCGTGCCAAGAGGACCGAGTTCTATGATCGGTTCGAGGACAGAAAGAGCTACAACGGAGAAGAGGTCAAGGCTATCGTTTCGGAGATATTCCGGGACATTGAGAGGGAATCGGGGAGGGCCATGGATGTGGCGATTCAAAAGGAACTCCGAGGAGAGGAATGAACGGTTCTTAGACTACCGCAAGGTGACCCTAACAAACCTCCGAAGCGACCGGTCTACTTAAGCCGAAGGCACGTGTCGACTCCGATTCGGGCGGCAGGTTACTTTCGACAGCGTGCAACGCACGCTCACTCGGAACTCATGAAAAAGGAGGAAGGCAGCAGCAATCTTATGGTCATCCTGATCATCGCCGTGTTCATATTGGGCATTTGGGGGAATGCTCAGAACAACCACAAGAGACAGCTGGAATGGGAGTTGGAGCTATACAAGAGTAGACTCGGTCGATACGAAGATCCCAACATAGCCCAAGGCATTGTGGATAGCTTGAACGAAGAATGGGCTAGGGAGCAGGAGTTTGAAGAACGGGCTATGCGCTCGCGATAGCGACGACCCTTCATTGTCGCAAGTGTTCCGATCGCGCAACGGAGCAAGCGGTCGGGTCACTTGTGACCTTCATCCTATACCCGACTGCTGCGCGTTATCTTGTGGACCGTTACTTCACAGAACGCTGACATGGGATACATCGCAGAACCCCAAGACGTGGACTTGGTGATCGCTGGTGGCAAGCTCGCGACCGAGGACCGGAAGCTCCTGCGCGCCATGATCGCCAAGCAGAAGGCGAAGGTCAAAACCACGTCGCCTCGAGTGCTGGCGGGCAGCACACGCGCCAAGCGTGCGCGGAACGCTTCACGACCGAAAGCCAAGGCATAGTTCTTTCGGGATGCTCGGCGCCAAGCTCAAGGACTTCCACTTCAAGCCGCACCTCGATGGCTACGCGATCAAGGTGCCCGTCTTCAGCTTCGACAAGTTCCCGAATGTGGACAAGAGCCTCGGGCCTGAAATGAAGAGCACCGGCGAGGCGATCTACTTCATCAAGGATCTGAAGGACCCGTTCTTCAGGCAGGTATATGGAGAGCGGAGTATGTACTTGAGCAGTTAGGCCTAAGCCTTATGCTCACAAACCAGATGAACGATGGCCATATGGCTTTGTACTTAAACGGAATCCGGCAAAGGGTGCTCGACGACTGTGCTTGATGTGCTGAGCGATTTGAACGCGCAGTTCAACCAGGATAGTTGAGATAGAGCCCAAGAGACGTTCACGCGACCCTCCAACTATTGGATTTTCATCGACGGTGTAGCCTTTGAGCTGGTCAATCAAGGCCTTTACATCTTCCCTTTCCAAGTTCACTCCTTCCCAGTCATGAGCAAATTTGTTCCGGACCTTCCTTGTGATTTCAAGATCGGTGTATTGATCTTCGGTCAACAACCCGATGGCGTATGCGGCCTTCATGCGTGCGGCGAAAGTGCCTAGTGGCGCATTGAAGCCGTCAATGAGGTCTTTGGCCTGCTTTCCCTCTCGCATGTAGGTGATGAGAAGACGTGCAAGCGTCTCTTCCGCAAATGCTGCTAGCGAGAGCACCAGACCGCGGTCGTCTTGCTTACGGACCAGTGCTTGGAAGCGATTGAGGGTGTCAAAATCCACATCATCAGTAATCGGAACCTGGTGCCCTTGTTCTTGTCCTGCTTGCATGGTTGCGTTAGTAGGTGCTCAATCTATGCAAGCTGTTTTATACCACAACTTTAGACCACCGCAGGGTGTCCTCCAAACCTCCGCCGGGTCTGTCGCGCTCACGAGGCTTTTGCGAAGCGATGGCGACGACCCTGCGGCTCGTAGTCGAGATGACCGCTGGCTGCCCACCCAAACCACTAGTGGTCCGCCGCAACTATCTTGAGCCGATGCGGAACATTGTCGTGCTCTTTTGTGCGAGCCTATTGATCGCCAGTTGTGGAGGTGAGGATACCGAAGGCCCGTTGAAGGAGCGCATCCGGTTCTTGGAGGACAGCCTGAAGGCGTATCGCGATTCGCTGCATAGCTATCAGATGTCATGGTCGTTCAATGCCGTGACGCCGGTCGTGAGAGTCTACCCACAGGCTGTCCTGCTGGGTGACTCGTGCTACGCGGAAGTGTTCGTGTCGGGAAGGCACATGGAGAGCTACGGGTATCGTTACCACCGGCCTACTATGACTGCGGATCTGGGTGCGGTCGGGGAGGAACGAACGAGAGTCACGGACAAGAACGGCTGGTGGCAGATAGCCTTCAAGCCGGAACGAGCCGGGGAAGACTCCATCTGGGGTACCGTGTCCCTGCCGTGCAATGGTTGCAAGGACACGACCGAGTTGCCCTTTATGAGCAAATTCAACGTGGTCATTCCGGCAGTGGAGCCAGGTCCCGATACACCCAGCTACCCTTAGACCACTGGAGGGTGTCCACCCAAAACCACCGCCGGTTCTGTCGCGTTCGCGAGGCCGTCCTCACGAGGCTTTGCGAAGCGATGGCGACGAAACTGCGGCTCGTAGCCGAGATCATCATGACAAGCAGGGTCCTCGAAACGAGAGAGCCTGTCGCGTTAAGCCCCGGTTGCGCAAGCCATCAAAGCCGTTCATCCAACCAATGGATGATGTTCAGCAGGAACTGCGGATCCTGCTCCGCGCCGCGCTGGTTCATACCCATGGGTTCGTGCGAAGGACCGCTGAGCTGCGCGCTGAACAGCGCAGCTTCACCAAAAGCCACTATGCGTCCCTTGCCGTACTCCACCATGGCGCCATTGATGAAGCCATCACCGGAGATGCGGCTGGTGCTGTCGGTGAGTTCACCCGCGCGTTGTGGCAACAGGATCTCGTAGCCCGCTTTGAGCCGCGTCAGGACCATGGCTTCGGGTGGAGCATGGAACGCACTGCCGGTGAAGAGCGCGATGCTGTCGATGCGTGTGCTGTCGCTACCGTCCGTGATGGGGTTCGCTAAGAGTGACCCATCGCGGCGTGTGAACATCTCCGTTCCCTCATGTGGCGGGATCGCGTAGCCATTGATCCAATCGAATCCGAATGCCGCGCCGAGATCATGCGCCGCACCGCCGAAGGGCATGTGATCGGCGATGAGGAACAGGCTGCCGCCTTTGGCCACCCACTGCTCCACAGCAGCGATCTCCGCGGTCGTGAAGGCCGAACGTGTCGGTAGGGCGAAGTCCTCGTCCGGCGAGAGCGCGTTGGCGATGACCAGGATGCGCGCCTGTTGGATGTATGCCGCGGTGAAGGGACCCGTTCCTGGCATCATCCGATAACCATCATCCGAGAGCACCTTTCCGAACGTGTAGTAGCGACCACCAAGCGTATGGAAGTTGTTGTGCGCTTCGTCCAGCATCACTACGGGTCCTGCTCCGTTCTTATAGGCCGGTGATGAACTGCGAAAGGTGAATGCGGTATCCGGCACTTGTTGGGAGCATCCGGCCGCGAGCACGGTGATGATCAAGGCGAGTGAACATGCAGAACGGACCATGGCCTAAGGATACGCTTATCGGTCGAATGGTCCGCGGTCGAGAGGTGGTGCTCCGCTGAGCGATGCCGTACCAACTATGCACGAGGCCTGCCACGATATTGAGCAGGAGCACGCGCTCGGGGTGCGTTGTCGGTCCTTCAGAAGTGCTACCCGCACTGGTGCTAGTACTCCTTGTTGAATGGCGCGCATTACCTTGTTCTCTATGAGGAATACGTTCCTGGTCCTGGTGGTCCTGGGGTTTGTGCTGGCTTCCTGCCACAAGGAAAGGACGGCGTATCCGAAGATCGTCCGGTATGAAGCCTCCTGCGATACATGCCAGATCAGGTACTACGTGGACGGTTTGGATGAACGATTCGTCCAGCTCAACGGTGGATGGAACTTTTCCTTCTCCGCCGACAAAGGTGAGTACCTCTTCATCAGTGCGTACGACTTCGACAGTGTCGGAACCACTTCGGTGAGGATCCTGCTGGACGACGAGGTCTTCCTTTCGGCATCCAACACGGGAGCGTTGGACACGAGTGTCCTTATCTCGGGCTATCCTTGACTTATAGACCACAGCAAGGTGTCCCAGAGCTCCGCATTCTGTCCGCTGCTCTTGAGCGAAAGCCCTTGCGCCCTGGGCCGTTATAGCTGCCGTCGGAGAGTCGAGCCGGAGTACATTGTTCGCATGCGGAACGGAGTCCTTCCTCGCCTTGGCTTGTCGATGGTGCTGTTTCTAACAGCCGGCGTATTGTGCGCGCAAGGTTCGGAGAACGCATTGGCCGCTGGGATCACGTTCGGGTTCTTCGCTGTGACGGCGACCATCGCCGGGTTGATCATCGGCGTGCTCTTCCTGATCAGGCGCCGGCTTTGGCAGCGTGTGGTGGTCATTGTGTTCGGCGCGGCGCTGTTGCTCACGAGCTTTTGGATCGGTGCGCAACCGGGTAGCCCCAGTGACATGGCATTCCTGCAACTGTTGCTCGGCGGGGCGGGCTTGGTGTTCCTTCTACTCGGTTCGTTGCTCAGGACCTGGGCACGGAAGCTCTAGACTACCGCACGGTGTCGTCCCAAAACTCCCACAGCGATCTGTCCGCTGGGAGATCAGAGCTTCCGGATGATGAAGTCCTCGGTATACCAGATGGTATCCATGTCGTCCACCTTCAATTCGTACTTGCCCTCTCCGAAGGACATCACCGTAGCGTTGGCGGTGTTGAACCCGAACTGGATCTCCACGCGGTCCCCGACTTTGTACTTGGCCTCGGGAGCAGGAGGAGGGGGTGGTGGTGTGGTAGAGGTGATGTTGCGGAGGCGTTCCTTGCCCACCCATTCGTTCCAGACCGCGTCCCATTCATCGTAGGAGACGAAGTACTTCTCGCCGTCGACCTTGAGGATCTTGCCGGGATACCACACTCCCTTGAAGTCGATCTCCACGGCATCGTTGACGTTCTGCGCGCGGGCGCTCGCAGTGAAAAGCACGATCAAGAGCAGGAGGAAGGATGTTCTCATTGGACCGGATGTTCGGTTGTTGTTCCGTGGACCCATCGCAAAGTAAGAAAGGGCCGCACTGCCGCAGATCAACTTCGGACAAGGCATGCGTCATTGGCCCGATGGCCGGGACGATCGGCATATGCGCCTCGCTCTAAGTGGTGGGCAAAGGGAACTCGCGCTCGACAGTTTATGGCAATAGAGACCGCCGAGGGTGTCCTACCCGATCTCTGAAGGCCGGACAATGATCCGTCAGGCGCATTTACTTTGTCGGCATGTCCAAGAAGGTGAAGCCCAAAGCCACGAGCACGCCGAGCGCAACCAAGGCGCGTAAGGCGACCACCAAGCCCAAGGCTGCGTCGAAAGCCAGCCCAAAGGCCAAGCCGGTTAAGCTACTTTCCGGCGGCAATCCGCGGATCGCCAAGGGCGATGGCGATGCGCCGGTGAAGGCCTACATCGCTGCGATGCCCGGCTGGAAACGGGATCTCGGGGAACGCCTCGACGCGATCATCACGCGCAACGTGCCGAAAGCGCGCAAGGCCGTGAAGTGGAACTCGCCGTTCTACGGCATCGAGGGCCAGGGCTGGTTCCTGTCGTTCCACACGTTCTCACAGTACGTGAAGGTGGCCTTCTTCCGCGGCGCGGCGTTGCGGCCAGTGCCACCCGGCGAGTCCAAACAAAAGGAAGTGCGCTACCTCGACATCCGCGCTGGCGACGACTTGGACGAGGCACAGCTGGCGAAGTGGGTGAAGCAGGCATCCGCGTTGCCCGGCTGGCTTTCTTAACCCCATACCCAACCTCCAACAGAGCAGCATGAACCCCAAGGTCGATTGGTATTTCATCAAAGCCGGCAAGTGGCAGGGCGCCGTGGAGAAGTTGCGGACGATCGCGCTCGACTCCCAACTGACCGAGGAACTGAAGTGGGGCTGCCCGTGCTATACGCTCAAGGGAAGCAACGTCTTCCTGATCCATGTGTTCAAGGACTATTGTGCGCTGCTCTTCCACAAAGGCGCGTTGCTCAAGGATGATGCGGGCATCCTCATCCAGCAAACGAAGAACGTGCAGAGCGCGCGCCAGATCCGCTTTTCCAGCTTGAAGGAAATAGTGAGGATGGAACGCCTCGTGAAGGTCTATATCGATGAAGCTATCGAAGTGGAGAAGGCCGGCTTGAAGGTGGAATTCAAGGAGACGAAGGAGTTCGATATGCCTGAGGAGTTCAAGACCAAGTTGAAGGCGATGCCTGCCTTGAAGAAGGCCTTCGCCGCATTGACGCCAGGACGACAACGCGGATACCTGCTGCATTTCTCTTCGGCCAAACAGGCCAAGACACGGGAAGCCAGGATCGAGAAGAACGTGGAGCGGATCCTCGAAGGGAAGGGGTTGGACGACTAGGTTATCCCGCCGGTCCGGAGGCTCGGTCACCACTCCCGTTCTTGTTTGGCTCTTCGCCAACAAGTAGGTCCGCGGTCGTGTCGCCCAGACTCGTCCGTTCAGGTCCGGGTCGTTCTTGCGTTGGCCCTGGCGGCAGCCGCTTCTCGAAGCATACGCTGCTCTCCACGCCGATGTATTGGCCGTAATTCGGGATCACGCTGTAGCCGCGTTCGGTGTAGAGCGCGATGGCTTCCGGCTGCTTCTGGCCGGTCTCCAATACACAGCGTCGATAGCCCAGTTCAAGCGCCCAACATTCCAATTCGCGCAGCACCAGCGAGGCGATGCCTTTCTGCCGGTGCGCAGGTGGAACGAACATCCGCTTGATCTCCATTGCTTCATCACTGTACACTTTGATGGCGCCACAACCCATGGGGATGGTTCCTTCCAGAACGATCACGACATGCTTGATGTGGTCGAGCCCATTGAACTGGGCGAAGAACGCGTGGTCCTTCCCATCGCGGATCGCGAGGTCCTTGTCGAGTTCGGTCACCAGTTCACGGAAGGAGGGGTCGCTGGGGTCGGTGCGGATGAGCCGGTAGGTCCCTCGTTCCGATGTGGCCTTTGAAGAGCGATCAGTGGTGGAGAGCGGGTCCATGGTGGCTAAGGTATTGGGCGCGAGTGCGACTCGCGGACCCGGACCATCCGGCCGCATGTCGTGAACGGTTCTTTCGTTTCCTTTAATGTCCTCATGATCGCGCTCCGACAGTTCGCTGTAGCCGCATTCGCTTCGATCGCTTCGCTCACCGTGTTCGCACAGCAGCCGCAGGGGCGTCGTTCGTTGGAGGAACTCATCAACAGGAATGAGCCCGGATGGGACCTTGTCCAGAAGTGGATCAAGGAGGCGAAGAACGCGGTCGAGGTATTGCCAAGTGATCCTGTGCGGGCCGACAGCGCGTTACTCCAGGCACAGGTCACGACCCGGTCACCCATGGGTGCGATCATTCATGGAAGTGGAGGGATCCTTGTAGATCACGGTTGGATAAGGATCCTCGGATCCAGTAACGCGCGGTTGGGACGCAGCGTGATGGAATGGAACCGCGGCAAATCGTTCGAGAAGATCGGCGAGCGCCCTTCGTTCTTGTTGGTCGCTGATGATGCGCTTGGTGGCTTCTTCGCCATCAATGCAGGAGCGCTGGACACAACGGACATGGGTAAGGTCTTCTATTTCGGCCCGGAGAACCTCACCTGGGTCTCCACCGGTCTGGCGTACTCCGAGTTCCTGGTCTTCTGCTTCAGTGGCGACCTGAACGACTTCTACCAGGGCCTGCGCTGGAAGGGGTGGGAATCGGAAGTGGGCAGGCTGGACGGGGATCAGGCCTTCCACTGCGTTCCATACCTGTTCACAGCCGAAGGCAAGAACATCGCACAAGTGGATCGGAAGGCCGTCCCGATACAAGAGTTGTGGGACCTCTACATGAGCTTCTGATCCCTGGGTATCTTCCAGCCGCATGATCAATACGCGAAGGATCCTCATTCCCCTGGCGGTGCTCGTTGCCTTGGCCGGTTGCGGTGGTGGCCACGAGAAGTACATGCAACAGCAGGCCGGGCGCACAGCCCGGCTTCATGAGGCATACCCGGCCGGTCTGTCGCGTGCGGAGGTACATGCCAGATTGAGAACAGAAGCACATGGCACGGAGCAGATCCCTGCGATGAGGGGTGGGCGTCCCGCGACGGGTTGGCTGGTGGCCCCGCAGGTGCCGGGCGGCAATTGGTGCACAAGGGCTGAAGAGAGGACAGGGAAAGTGGTCGAATCCTTCGAGCGCTATTCCATGGTCGATGGGTTCCTCTCCCTATGCTACTACTGGTTCTACTTCGACGAGGCCGACGCCTTGGTGGATGTGGAATGGCAGTACCAAAGCGATTGAACCGTGATCACCCTGCCCCACTGTCAGGCATCTTCGCCACAGGTGCACGCGTCCACCTCTTGATGCAGCAGCTGTTCGGTGCGATGGTCCTGTTCTTCATGGCGCTGCTCCCTGTGGCGGGACCGGCACAGAACCTGGTCCCGAACCCGAGCTTCGAGCAATACTATTCCTGCCCCGATGGGACTGGCTACGCGCAGGTGCGACGTTTGAAGGCGTGGTACGAGTCCTCCGCATCCCCGGACTACTACAATTGCGGTGCAGGCGTGCCTGCGAACCTCTTTGGCAACCAAACAGCCCGCACGGGTTCGGCCTATGTGGGTGAAGGGGACGGAGAACACCTTGCGGTAAGGCTGTTGCAACCCCTCGAAGCGAACAAGCTCTATCGCATCGAGTTCTTCACGTCACTTGCGGAGTCCAGGATGCCGGCGCCCGGCATAGGGGTACGTTTCAGCAGGGATTCCATTTGCGGCTTCTCGAGCGGAGGTTCACCGAACGTCGTCAATTCGCCCGGCCCGGTTGCTGATACCATCGGCTGGACGGGTGTGAGCGGGACCTATTCGGCATCCGGATGCGAGCAGTTCCTGGAGATCGTTCTTTCCGGTACCCCGCAGTCCTACTACTACTTCGATGATGTATCCGTGGTGTGCATCGACCCGGTGGGTTGCACGCCGCCGGACTGTAGCCACTTGCACGATGTGTTCATCCCCAATGTCTTCACGCCCAATGGCGATGGCCCCAACGATCGGTTCAGGGTCCAGGTGGTCCATTCGGAACTGCCGGAATTCACGTGCACGGTTTTCAACCGATGGGGCAGGCGCGTGGCCTATATGGACCTTGCGTCGCCCGAGTGGGACGGGACGCTGGACGGCGATGAGGTGCCGGAAGGGGTCTACTACTATTTGCTCGAGGTGACCGTGACTCTGTGCGGCGAAAAGGCGGAACGGCATGGTGTAGTGCAGTTGCTGCGATGACCCGTCATGGTTTCCGATGCGGCTTGTTGCGGAACCGCTCCGTGATGGTGGGTGGTGAACGTACCTTGTTTGCGCGTTCCAGCCATGTCTTCCATTAGCATCCGGTATTTCCCAACGCGCTATGGTGAGCTGATCCTCGGTTCGTTCGCGGATCGTCTTTGCCTCTGTGACTGGCGCTACCGCCGCATGCGCGATACCGTGGACGTGCGCATCCAACGCGGCTTGGACGCGACCTATGCGGAAGGCACATCGCCTGTGATCGAAGCGTCGATGGAGCAGTTGAACGCGTACTTCGCCGGTGCGCGAACCGTGTTCGATGTGCCGTTGCGCCCGGTGGGCACGGACTTTCAGCAGCGTGTATGGGAAGCGCTGCTCGCGATACCCTTCGGCACAACGGAGAGCTACGCATCGCTCACGGCCAAGCTGGCTGAGCCCACGGTGATCCGTGCGGTGGCCTCCGCGAACGGTGCCAACGCGATCTCCATCATGGTGCCCTGCCACCGGATCATCGGCAGTTCCGGTGAACTGGTGGGTTATGCCGGTGGCTTGCCCGCGAAACGGAAGTTGCTTCAATTGGAAGGTGCGACAGTAGGCAGGGCCGTGCTCGACCTCTTCAGTGCGCAAGTGGACGCATAGGTGTCATTGACGCAGCCGCATGGAAGCCCTCATCCACGCTGACCGCGCGTTCGAGAAGGTGGTCGCGGCAGGCCAGGCCTTTCCCGGTCGCACGTTCGAGCAATGCACTTTCACGCGCTGCGACCTCGCGCGCGCGGACTTCGCCAAGAGCAAGTTCATCGATTGCACCTTCACCGGCTGTGACCTGTCGATGGTCAAGCTACGTGGCGTGAGCGTGCAGAACGTGGTGTTCAAGGAGTGCAAGCTGCTCGGCGTCGATTTTTCGGTGTGTTCGGAGATGCTCTTCGGCGTCCGTTTCGACAACTGTGCGCTGGACCATTCGGTCTTCGTGGACCGGAAGATGTCGAAGACGCGCTTCTCGAAGTGCTCGTTGAAAGGTGTCGACCTCACCGGGGCGGATCTGAACGAGGCCGTGTTCGCGGATTGCGACCTGTTGGACGCGGTGTTCGAACGCACCCAGTTGCGCAAGGCCGATCTCACCAGCGCCCAGAACTTCCACATCGACCCGGAGAAGAACCCACTGAAAGGTGCTCGCTTTTCCGTGGATGGGGCGCTATCGCTGTTGGGCAGATACGGCGTGGTGGTGGAGTGACCACCTGGCCTGATGAGGGGGCATGTCGGTCGA
>JBDTNF010000007.1:0-32072 GCA_039933875.1 Flavobacteriales bacterium
CAACGATGTCACCGGGTGCATACATCTACACCGTCAATGGCATCGCACCGTGCGGTAATGCGAGCGCCACGGTCACCGTGAACGAGACGAGCACGCCGGATGCTGGCGCGGATGGATCGATCACACTTTGCTCGGCCGGTGCAGCGATAGATCTCTTCGGGCAACTCGGTGGCTCGCCGAACGTGGGTGGAACCTGGAGTGGACCGAGCGCAGTGATCGGCGGCAGCTACGATCCGGCAACGATGATCGCAGGCGTTTACACCTACACGATCGTCGCTACAGCGCCATGTGTCGGCGATCAATCGACGGTGACGGTAGCGGAGAACGTTGCTGCGAACGCTGGTAACGACGGGGCGTTGACGATCTGCGATGCTGGCGCAGGGACTTCGCTGTTCGCGCAACTGGGCGGCACACCACAAGCCGGTGGAACGTGGAGCGGACCCAGCACCGGTGTTGGGGGTAGCTACGATCCAGCAACGATGTCACCGGGTGCATACATCTACACCGTCAATGGCATCGCACCGTGCGGCAATGCCAGCGCCGCGGTGACGGTGAACGAGACAAGCACACCCGATGCTGGTGCGGATGGAACGATCACACTTTGCTCGAGCGGAGCCGCGATCGACCTGTTCGCACAGCTCGCTGGCACACCTGATGCGGGTGGCACCTGGAGCGGACCGAGTCCTGTGGTGGGCGGCAGCTTTGATCCTTCGACCATGTCAGGTGGGGATTATGTCTACACCATTGCTGCGAGTGCGCCCTGTTCTCAAGCGACAGCCACGGTGACCGTGACGCTCGAGATCGCCCCGAACGCGGGATCGCAGGGTTCGATCGACCTGTGCGCGGGTGCCGACGCTGTTGATCTCCTGACTGTGTTGGCTGATGCTCCACAAGTGGGTGGAACTTGGTCGGGCCCATCGGGCGCTGCCTTCAACGGAACTTATGATCCAGGTTCTGATCCGCCCGGTCTCTACACGTACACGATCAACGGCGTCGTTTGTCCGGACGCCAGTGCGATCGCCACGGTCAACCTGTTCGTTGGACCCGACGCAGGCGGGGACAATAGCGTGGCGCTCTGCAACACCTCCGCTGCCATCGACCTGTTCACCCAATTGACCGGAACTCCAGGGCTGGGTGGAGTGTGGACCGATGACCAGGGCAACGCGGTAACCTCCACATTCGATCCCGCGACCATGGGATCGGATGCGTTAACCTACACGATCACAGGTTCCAATAGCTGCCCGGATGACAGCGCAGTGCTGACCATCGCAGTGAGCGATGCACCACAGGCAGGGACAAGCGGAGCGGTCGTGCTTTGCACCAGCTCCGATGCGGTGTCGCTCTTCGATGGCTTGAGCGGAACCTTGGACATCGGCGGCACATGGACCGATCCGTCGGGCGATCCACATGCGACGATCTTCGATCCCGCCGTCGATGTGCCAGGTACCTACTCCTACACTGTGACGGGCACTGCGCCTTGTCCTTCCGCGGTCGCGACGGTGGGTGTGCAGGTGAACCCGATCGCGTACGCGGGTGAGGATGGCTCCGCGTCGTATTGCAGCACGAACGCACCTGTCGCATTGCTGTCCATGCTGGGCGGCCTGCCCCAACCGAACGGATCCTGGGTCGGTCCGGGTGGTGCTCCATTCAATGGGATCTTCGCACCGGCCACTGGCGCTCCCGGGAATTACACCTACACGGTCCTCGGTATCGCGCCTTGCGGGTCCGATCATTCCACGGTGATCGTCTCGGTAAGTGCGGCCGCCAACGCGGGGACGGGCACCATCCTGTCGCTCTGCGCCCATGACCCTGCGATCGATCTGTTCGCATCGCTCGGTGGCCAGCCCGATGCGGATGGAACGTGGACCGGTCCCGACGGCACCAACACCGATGGCCTGTTCGATCCGGCGGTGGATGCGCCGGGTGCCTACGTGTACAGCGTGATGGCCAACCCGCCGTGCGCACCGGCAACGGCGACGATCATGGTGAACGTGGTTCCGTTCCCCAACGCCACCATCGTTGCCGAAAGTGACGGCTCCTGTGTTCCCGTGGAGGTCACGTTGTCCAGTGGATACACAGGACCTGGTGATTGCACTTGGCTGCTCGGCAACGGATCGGAAGTACACGATTGCGGCCCGATCACCGTGACCTACGAAGTGCCGGGTACCTATGCCATCGCGCTGGTCATCGATCAAGGTGGTGCGTGTGGTGCCGATACGCTGGTGGCCGCCGATCCTGTGATCGTCTCTGAGCGACCCATCGCCGGGTTCGATATCCTACCCGAGTTCGTCAGTACGTCGGATCCGGTGGTCTACCTCAACAACACCTCCACCGGAGCGCTGTCTTACGTATGGGATATCGCTGGGCTGGCCGGTTCCACGGAGGAGGATGTCCAGTACGAGTTCCCGGATGAACTCGGTGGGGAATACACCGTGTGCCTCCTCGCGCTCGCATCACCGGATTGCGCCGATACGATCTGCAAGGTGATCACCATCGACGATGGGATGAACGTGAGCGTACCGAACACCTTCACGCCCGACGGCGATGGCATCAACGATGTGTTCATGCCGATCACCACGGGCATCGACCCGCGCTACTATCACTTCGAGATCTTCGATCGCTGGGGCCTGCTCATTTTCAACTCCACCGATCCCGCGGCGTCCTGGGATGGACGCACCTCCGATGGCACGGAGGCGCCGACCGATGTGTACGTGTGGAAGTTGCTGCTGAAGGACGCCTACTCCGGCGACCGTTCGGATCGGATCGGACACGTGAGTTTGCTGCGCTGATCGCACATCCGCGCCCCCTCTATCTTTGCGGCCGCCTGCGCCCATGCCGGCCCTCATTACACGGATCCCTTGCCCGAGCGCCTGGTCATCATCCCCACGTTCAACGAGAAGGAGAATATCCAGGACATTCTGTCCCATGTTCTCCGTCTGTCGCCTGCGTTCGACGTGCTCGTGGTCGATGACAATTCACCGGACGGCACTGCGGACCTCGTCAAGGTCATGCAGGGCCATTGGCCCGCGCGTGTCCACCTGTTGCAACGGGCGGGCAAGCAGGGTTTGGGGACCGCGTACATCGCAGGTTTCAACTGGGCCATGGCGCACGCCTACGACTTCGTCTTCGAGATGGACGCCGACTTCTCCCACAACCCTGATGATCTGGTGCGCCTCTATGACGCGTGTGCGAAGGGAGCGGACATGAGCGTGGGTTCGCGTTACGTGAAAGGCGGACGTGTGAAGGATTGGAGCTGGGACCGTGTGTTGATGAGCTTCACGGCGTCGTTATACGTGCGCACCGTCCTCTGGCTCGGTGTACGCGATACCACGGCCGGCTTTGTATGCTACCGTCGCAAGGTGCTGGAGACGCTGCCCTTGGACGAGATCAAGTTCGTGGGCTACGCGTTCCAGATCGAGATGAAGTACCGTGTTCGCCTCCTGGGTTTCCGCATCGAAGAGGTCCCCATCACCTTTGTTGATCGCCTGAAGGGTACCAGCAAGATGAACTCCGGCATTTTCAAGGAGGCGTTCCTCGGTGTGCTGAACATGCGCCTCCGCATCGCACGGCCATGAACAGTTACCTGATCCACAATGCCCGCGTGGTGAACGAAGGGCGCACCTTCGACGCGGATGTGCTGATGCGTTCGGGGATCATCGAACGTATCGCGGAGGAGGGGGTCGGTTCAGCGCGGGGGGTGAAGGAGATGGACGCGAAGGGTCGCCTGTTGCTGCCCGGTGTGATCGATGATCAGGTGCATTTCCGCGAGCCAGGCCTTACGCACAAGGATGATATCGCCCATGCCAGTGCCGCCGCCGCCGCCGGTGGTGTCACCAGCTACATGGAGATGCCGAACACCGTGCCGAACACGCTGACGCAGGAACTGCTGGAGGCGAAGTACGCGTTGGCGAGGGCCTCGTCCGTGGTGAACTATTCGTTCTACATGGGCGTGAGCAATGACAACCTCACGGAGGTGTTGCGCACGGATCCGCGGAACGTTTGCGGTCTGAAAGCCTTCCTCGGTTCGAGCACGGGCAACATGCTTGTGGACCGCCCCGATACGTTGCGGGCCATTTTCAGCGGAGCGCACATGTTGCTCGCCGTGCATGCCGAGGACGAAGCGACGATCCGTGCGAATACCGCGCGCGCCATTGAACGCTGGGGCGATGCGATCCCGATCGACGAACATCCCCGCATCCGCAGCGCGGAGGCTTGCTACATCAGCAGCAGCAATGCGGTGGCCCTTGCGAAGGAACACGGGACACGGTTGCATGTGCTGCACATCAGCACGGCGCGTGAAACGGAGTTGTTCGATGCTGGCCCGCTGGAGAACAAGCGGATCACGGCCGAGGCCTGCGTGCATCACCTTTGGTTCACCGATGCGGACTATGCGAGGAAGGGAGCGCTCATCAAGTGGAACCCTGCGGTGAAGACGGCCGGGGATCGCGATGCCATCCGCCGCGCGGTGAATGAGGACCGCATCGATGTGGTGGCCACCGATCATGCGCCACACACCCTCGAAGAGAAGGCAAGGCCGTACACATCCTGCCCATCGGGCGGCCCATTGATCCAACACTCGCTCGTGGCGATGCTCGAACTGGTGGACCAAGGGGTCTTCTCCATGGAACATGCGGTGGAGAAGCTGTGCCATGCCCCTGCGCGGTTGTTCAATGTCGAACATCGGGGCTTCATCCGTGAAGGGTATCACGCGGATCTTGTCCTTGTGGATCCGGACGCACCATGGACCGTTGCGAAGGAGAACCTGTTGTACAAGTGCGGCTGGTCGCCGTTCGAAGGACAGCGTTTCCGGGCACGTGTGCTGAACACCTGGGTGAACGGTGTGCTCGCGTTCGCCGATGGAGCGGTCGATCGTGCGGTCCGGGGTCAACGTCTTTCTTTTGACCGATGAGGACGCTGCTGCCGCTCATCGTCATGCTGCTCGTCGCGTGCGACGGCGGTGGGACTGGGTCCTCCGGTGATGTGCTCGATCGCGAGAAGTTCAAGGAGGTATTGCTGGGGGCCACCTTGATCGAAGCGCGGATCAACCACGAACTCATCGTGGATCATCAGTCCAGCGCGCCGACCAACCAGTACTACGAGGATCTCTTCAAGGAGCAGGGCATCACGAAGGAGCAATTCAGCCGCAGCTTCGACCACTACGCTGCACGCCCGGCGGAGATGAAGGCGATCTACGACGAGATCCTTACGGAGCTGAGCCGCCGCAAGGACGAACAGCCGCGTTAGCCCTGCCGGCCTTTCATGAACCCGGCCACGTTGGCGACAGCCTCTCGTGCCGAACGGAAACGATAGCCAAGCAACTCGGTGATCTTTTTGTTGCTGTAGGCGCGTGTGATCAATGCGCTATGCGCGGTATTGCGCGTCACCAATGAGCGACCGCGTGTCACCATGGATCGCATCCGTTCAACGCGCCAGGCCAGTGAAAGCATCCACGGCTGGATCCGCCGCCAAGGCGCCCGCTTCCCGAACGCCTGGGCAAGTTCATTGAACAGGTACTCGTAGGTCACGTTCTCGCCGACCAGCAGATAACGTTCGCCGCTTGCACCGCGCTCCATGAGGGCGACCATGCATGCGGCGACATCACCGGCGTCCACCACAGCGTTGCTTCCCGGAGGAAAGAAGGACGTACCGCGCGCAACACGCTCGACCATCGGCATTGAACTGCGTCCGCTCAAGCCCGGACCCAGAACGATGCATGGGTTCACGATCACCGCGTCGAGTCCTTCGGCGATGCCGCGCTGCACTTCCAGTTCAGCCTCGTACTTGCTCACCGCGTAGTCGGAGACATGCTTGTCACGCACCCAGGGAAGATCCTCGTCACGCTCGATCTCGCCTGGTGCTTTTCCGATGGACGCTGTGGAACTCACGTGGCACAACCGGTTCACGCCAGCGTCCAGTCCCGCGTTCACCACGTTCGCCGTGCCCTTCACGTTCACGTTCTGCAGCTCCTCGGCATCGCGTGGGTCGAAGGAGACCAATGCGGCGGCGTGGTACACATGCATCACTCCGCTCATCGCCTCGCGCAACGAACCGGTGTCCATCAGGTCGCCCTCCACCCATTCGATCCGCGCGAGGAGCGTATCAGCGTCCGGGCTGTAGTGGCGGAAGACGCGTTCCACGATGGATCGGTCCGCATCCTTGCGGAACAAGGCGCGCACCGGGGCACCGGCTGTTGTGCGCTCCAACAGCACGTGTATGCCAACGATGCCCGTTCCTCCGGTGACCAGATCCATCTTCGGTCGCCCTGGCTGTTGCGTCGGCGACGGGTGCTAAGGTGCGAGGAATAGCTTCAACAGGGTCGCTCTCCATCCCCTGGATATCTTCGCCGCCGATGAGCACCGTTCGCGACCATGTGGCTGAATTGCGTTGGCGGGGCCTGCTGCACGATAGCATGCCCGGCACGCAGGAGTACCTGATGCAAGGCCCAGCCAGCGGCTATATCGGTTTCGACCCGACCGCGGATTCGCTGCATGTGGGCAACATGGTCCAGATCATGATGCTCAAACACTTCCAGGAGAGCGGCCACCGGCCGATCGCCCTGGTGGGCGGTGCCACCGGCATGGTGGGCGACCCCAGTGGCAAGAGCAGCGAACGCAATCTGCTGGATGAGGATGTGCTTCGACACAACCAGAAATGTGTGGGTGATCAGCTCGAGCGGTTCATCGATTTCACCTCCAAGACCCGCCCGGCCGAACTGGTGAACAACTACGACTGGTTCAAGGACATGGGTTTCCTGGGTTTCATCCGCGATGTGGGCAAGCATATCCCGGTGAGTTACATGCTGGCCAAGGACAGCGTGAAGAACCGGATGGAAACGGGGATATCGTTCACCGAGTTCACCTACCAGCTGGTGCAGGGCTACGATTACTACTGGCTCTACAAGAACAAAGGCTGCAAATTGCAGATGGGGGGAAGTGATCAGTGGGGCAACATCACCACCGGCACTGAACTGATCCGTCGCATGGACGGTGGCGAGGCCTATGCGCTTACCACGCCGCTGCTCACCAAGGCTGATGGATCCAAGTTCGGCAAGAGCGAGGGTGGCAATATCTGGCTGGATGCGAAGCGCACCTCACCCTACAAGTACTTCCAGTTCTGGTTGAACGCCACGGATGCCGACGCGGCGCGCTTCGCGCACATCTTCACGACCTGGACGAAGGAACAGGTGGACGCGCTCATCGGGGAACATGCCCGGGCGCCGCATATGCGCCAATTGCAGAAGGAGGTCGCGGCCTGCATCACTGTGATGACCCATGGCCAGGGCGAACTCGATGCGGCGATCCACGCCTCGGAGATCCTATTTGGAAACGGGACCACAGAAGCGCTTGGCACCTTGACGGAAAGGCAATGGACCGATGTGTTCGAGGGCGTTCCGCAGGCTGAGGTGCCGCGCGATGTGCTGGTCGCTGGAGTGCCGATCATCGACTTGCTCAGTGACCGGTCGGGTTTTCTGCCGAGCAAGGGCGAAGCGAAGCGTGCGCTGAAGGAAGGCAGTATCAGCATGAACAAGGTGAAGGTGGGAGAGGACTGCAACGTCGGCACTTCCGATCTGCTCAGCGAACGGTTCATTTTACTCCAACGCGGTAAGAAGAACTACTTCCTTGTGAAGGCTGTCTAGTCAACGAGCAGGTTGCACCCACGCAGGTCGCTATGATCAAAGCGCCCAAGCACCTCGAAGCTGCTGTCTGCATTGCGACGGCCAAGGTCTTGCGTGCTGATGAACGGGCAACTGGCGAGGTTCGCCAGATCGATCACATCCAATCCGCCGGTCCGGCCATCCGCCAACGACGAGAATGGATCGTTCACATCCCGCACCCGTACGCGCATCCAAGGCGGGCAGCGATAGAGGCCGTCGCCGGTGGACCATGCCTGTGAGAGCAATTCCGTCATCCCGTACTCGCTATGGATCGCTGGCACGCCGAACGCGTTCTTCAGGATGGTGTGAAGTTCTTCACGGACCATTTCCGGCCGCCGTCCCTTCATGCCGCCGGTCTCCATGATCGTCGTGCTCTTCAGCGGCATGGTGTATCGCTCCGCGAGGTCGAGCAAGGCGAACGTGACACCGAGCAAAAGTGTTTTGCGACCCTCGTTCTCGGAGCGGCGCAGGATCTCGGCCAGTTCATCGTAACGATAGAGGTACGTACCGCTGAGCGCATCCCCTGATGCCTCGATGAGCCATTGCGCCATGTAGACCAGTGAACTGGCTTCACGTTCCAGGTACGCTGGCAACAATGCAAGTATCCGCCACTCGGTCGGGTCACCGTACACGGCGCGGAACGAGGTCATGAAGGACCGGCGGTACAGTTCGGGCCAGGGTACGTGGTGGCTGCTGGTGGAGGCGCCGGTCGTCCCGCTGCTTGTGAAGGTGATGGCCGGTTCAAGCCCATCAAGCAACACCCTGTGGTTGCGGAAAAGGCCGATGGGCAGACATGGGATCTCCCCGACCTCCCTCACGGATGCGGGGTCGCGTCCAAGGCCTTCCAGGAATCCCCGGTACACGGGGTTCTTCTCAGCGTGCAGCCGAAATAGATCGAGCGCCAGCGCGTTGAAGTCCTCGGGCCCGGCGATCCGGAACGTCCGTTCCGTCAACTCCGCGTACGAATGCGCCAGGGTGGAGGACATGTGGATGGGGCCTGCCTAACTTTGGAACGATGGACAACCAGTACGGAGGGGCGGTTAAGGTAGCCTTGGGGGCAGCGCTCTCCAGCCTGCTGTTCATCGGCTGTCTCAAGCAGGATGAGTTCCCGAAGGAACCGAAAGTGGTTTTCAAGTCCTTCGAGCAGTTCGGCGACTCGTCATCACTCACCATCTCCTTCACCGATGGCGATGGTGATGTGGGCCTCGATGCCTACGACACCGCGCCGCCCTTCGACACCAGTTCGGTCTACTACTACAACCTCTTCCTGGAGTACGATTACCTGGACAATGGGGAATGGACCCGTGTCAACTTCCCCCTGCCGCTCTATTACCGCATCCCGCGCATCACACCAACGGGCCAGAACAAAGCATTGGAAGGTGAGATCGCCGTGGCCATCAAGCCCTGGCCCATCCTTCCCAATGATACGATCCGTTTCAGCGTCCACATGGTGGATCGTGCGCTGCACGAGAGCAACACGGTGGTCAGCGATGCGATCAAGGTCGTGCCTTGATCAGATCTCTCCCGCAAGCGCTTCGGAGACATTGATCACGTGGTCTCCGACCTTCTCGCAACTGGAGAACAGGTCGTTGTAGATCAGTCCGCTCTTCACATTGTAGTCCCCAGCCTCGATGCTCTTCAAGTGCGCACGCCGCAACTGATCGCGCATGCCGTTGATGTGCTGCTCGGCTTCCACCGCTTCATCGATGGCCACACTGCCATCCTCGGCGTCCAGGTTCTTCTGCATCACGCTGAAGGCGTGGTCCACCAGACCCAACAGTTGCTGCAGGTTGGCGCGTTGCTCGGGTGTGAACCAGAGGCGCTCCTCGTGTTTGCGCTCCAGCAACCGTGACATCTGGAAGAAGATGTCGCCGATGCGCTCCAGGTCACTGATGATGGCCAGCATCCCGCGGATGCGCTCGCTCAGTTCCTCGTCGTTCGTCTCGGCGCTGGTGCGCGTGAGGTACTTGCTGATCTCCACTTCCACCCGGTCGGTGATCTCCTCGTAACGCGCGATCTTCTTCAACAGCACATCGCGTTCCTGCTCATTCGTGGAGACAAGCAATTGGTTGAGCATGCCGGACATGCTCCCGGCCAGACGCCCGAACTTGGAGATCTCCTTGCGGGCTTCGATCAGCGACAACTCGGGTGAGAGCGCCATCACCGGATCATCGATGTACTCGAGCCGGTATTCCTCGTCGGCTTCGGTGCGGGTAGGTACCATGCGCGTAACGAGCTTCTCCAGTTGAGGGACGAAACCGATGAGCAGCAGCGTGTTCAGCACATTGAAGGAGATATGCAGGTACGTGAGCGCCCAGACCAAGGCTCTCGGGTCGGTGAAGGGTGATGCTCCATGAACGCGCGTTACATAGGTATCGATCAGGCCGAGGTAGGGCTTGAAGAGGATGAGCGCCCAAACCACCCCGATGGCCTTGATGACGAAATGGGCACGCGCGGCACGTCGCGCCCAGACGTTCGCCACCAACGCGGCGATGTTCGCGGTGATGGTGGTGCCTACGTTCATTCCCAGCACCGTGGCCGCCGCCATGTCGAAACCGATGATGCCATGCTGGCAAAGCACCATCGTCGCGGCCAATGCCACGCTGCTCGACTGCACCACCATGGCGAAGAGCATGCCCAGCGCGGTGAAGAGGAGTACCGATAAGAGTCCTTTATCCGTGAGCGCGCTCAACGCGGAGACGGTATCGGCCGTGGGCATCGGCATCACGTTCTTCAAGAACTCCAGGCCCAGGAAGAGGATCGCGAAGCCCACCATGAACTCGCCCAGTGCCTTGGTCTGCCGGCCTTTGAAGAAGAGCAAGGGGAACGCCAGGCCGATCACCGGCAAAGCGAACTTGTGGATATCGATGGACGCGAACCCCAGTGCGCTGAACAGGATGGCCTTCACCGTGGTGCCGATGTTGGCACCCATGAGCACGGAGATCGACTGGCGAAGTGAAAGGAGGCCGGCGTTCACGAAACTCACCACCATCACCGAAGTGACCGAGGAAAGTTGGATGAGCACCGTGGTGATGAAGCCGGTGAAGACCCCGAGGAAGCGGTTGGCCGTCATCACCTTCAGCACGTTCCGCAGACGGCCGCCGGCCACCTTCTGCAGCCCCTCGCTCATGGCCTTCATGCCATAGATGAAAAGGCCGAGCGAACCGGCCAGTGTGAGGAACGCGAGAATGCCGAAGTGCATGGGATACCCCCCTCGTTTTGAAGCCCGCAAAAGTATCCGGGCAATGTTTCGGGAAGGTTAATTCGAACGAAAAACCCGCGTTCGGCAAGGACTCCGGAAGGTCGGCAGGGCCGCCCGTCTATCTTCGGCGGCGGTCCGTCCATTGGGCCTTGCATCCTCCCCGTGGGCCAGCTATCCCCCCGTCATGTCGCCCTCCTCGCCGCGTTGGTGGTGGCGGTGGTTGCGGGGCTCCTCGGTCTCGGGGTCCACCTGTTCCTTCATGATCCACCGACTATCTGGTGGATCCCCGCGGTCATGGTGGTCCTTTTCGGTGCTGCCTACGCGGCGTTCTCCTTTGGGATCGAACGGTTCATCCACAGCCGTATCAAGGTCCTGTACCGCACCGTGCACGACATGAAGCGCAGCCGGAAGGAGGCCGA
Source organism: Flavobacteriales bacterium (assembly GCA_039933875.1). Lineage (GTDB taxonomy): Bacteria > Bacteroidota > Bacteroidia > Flavobacteriales_F > PHOS-HE28 > PHOS-HE28. Next base: position 11,276 of record JBDTNF010000007.1, read on the forward strand.
TGGGATCGACATGCATGGCGATGTGCTCAGCAAGGTGAACGCCGAGGTGAGCGCCTGGGCCACTGAGCGGCGGACGGAGATCATGGAGCTCCACGAACGAGAGCAGTTCAGGCGTGAGTTCATCGGTAACCTGGCCCATGAACTGAAGACACCCATCTTCAACATCCAGGGCTATATCCTCACGCTGCTCGAAGGTGGCTTGGAGGATCAGAAGGTGAACCGTGATTTCTTGAACAGGGCCTCCAATGGAGTGGATCGGTTGATGAAGATCGTGGAGGACCTCGACCTGATCACGAAACTGGAGAGCGGTGTGATGGACCTGCGCGTGGCGCCGATGGACCTGAACGCGTTGGTGACGGAGACCATGCAGGGTATCGAGATCAATGCCCGGGAGAAAGCTGTTGTCCTGAAGAACGACCTCGCCTCGCCGATGATGGTGCTGGCGGACCGTTACCGACTGGCCCAGGTCTTCGTGAACCTGTTCAACAACGCGATCAACTATGGGAAAGCGGGTGGCACCTGCACAGTGAGCAGCTACCCGCTGGGCGATCAAGTGCTCGTGGAGGTGAGCGATGATGGCATCGGCATCAGCGCCGAGCACCTGCCGCGCCTTTTCGAGCGCTTCTATCGCGTGGGCAAGAGCAGGGCGCGCAACGAAGGCGGTTCAGGGCTCGGTCTGGCCATCGTGAAGCACATCATCGATGCGCATGGACAGACCATCACCGTGAAGAGCAAAGAAGGGGAGGGCACCACGTTCAGCTTCACGCTGCAACGCCCCGATTGATCGGTCACGGAGCGATGGCTTCCTCGTAGAGTTGGACCTCGCTCTCGTTGTTGATGCTGATCCGGGGGATCTCCTCGAACATGGTCACTTTGCCTGTCACGCAAACGCGTTTGTGCAGCAGGGCTGACTCGGGATCGTAACTGAAGTTCGATCCGTTCTCCTGCCAGACCGTGGCGTAGAAATCCTCGTGCGGGCTCATCCTGTCGAAGTTCAGGTAGATCGCCTTGGCCTTCGTCGTTTTGCGGGAACTCACCACGGTGCCGCAGACCGTGACCGTGCTTCCGATGTGGTATTTCGCCTGCACCGTATTGAACATGCCTTTCGGCAGGGGGGCCTTCAACGGTTCGGTCTCTCCGGTGTGAGGGTCCCCTTCTGCGTACCAGTCCTTTGGTTCGCGCATCGCCTCGATCCGTGTTTCCATCGCATCGTCCAGCGCAGGGAAGAAGTCCAGGCCGGTCAGGGTCTCCACACTGTCCACGGTCACCGCGTAACTGATCGGCGGATATTCCTGGGCCTTGTTGGTCATCACGAAGGCGATGGCCTGAGGGTGCTCCCCGTCGAGGTCGGCGATCACCTTCCAGAACATTTCCGGAATGCTCACCTCGTTCTTGCGATCAGCCTTCTGCATCGTCGGCAGGCCGTCGCGCAATACCGGGCCGGTAAGGATGAAGATCCGGTGCTTGCTGTAGTTCACATAGCGGCGCCCCCAATCCTCCAGTTCCGCCCAAGTGCCCCGGTTCAATTCAGGCACTTGCGGACAGATGTTCGAATAGTAGTAGGTCCCTTTCAGCGCTTCCAAGGTCCAGCGCATATCGGCACTTGGGACCATGTGGCCACGATCGTAGCCGCTGTTCCAGTAGTCGGCGGTCACTGCGGTGCCGGTCTTCACCAGTGGGTCGGGCAGGAAGGAATCGATACGTGCCAGGTTGCCGGTGATCAGGTCTGGTGTGGCGATGTGCGCGGTCCACTTGGGCACCTCGTGTTTCTCACTGTACACAAGCATATGGCCGGGATGCACGATCACCTCATCGCCCGCCTCCAACTTGGGCAGGCCCCATTTCTCAAGATCCCGCCGCACGACCGCGAGTTTGGCGGAATCCATGCGCGCGACCAGGGCCTGCTGTTGCGCCAGAACGCCCGCTTGTTGCGCCTCGAGCATTTTCAGCTTCGCATCGAGGTCGTATTGCGCGTGCAACAGCGAGGCTGTGAAAGTGACGCAAGCAAAGGCGAAGGAACGGGGAGCGTGCATGGAAGGCTAAATGTAACAGGGCTGCTTCAGCGGAGAAGGGTCGCCAGGTCCTCCAGAGCGCGTTCCAGGTGCTTGTTCCCTGTCGGGGAGGTGGGTACAACTGCACTTGCGTTCCAGGACAACCCCTGTGCAAGGTCGATATCCTCCTGACGCTGTACCAGGAATCTTCCGGTGCGGGCATGGAGCGCGCCGAGGTACTCCTGCTCCGCCTGTCCGGGTGTGGGAATGATGAGGGCTGTGCGGCCGAGCGCGACCAGGTCCATCAGGGTGGTATATCCACTGCGCGAGACGATCAGTTCGGACGCCAAGAGGGCTTGCGTGAGTTCAGCGCCGTTGAGGTGTGGCAGCTTCGTCAAGTTCCCGATCCGTTCCGCGGCGTGTTGCGCGGGTAGACCGCGCACGAGCAGGTGTTCACCCGGAATTCGTTGGAGCCGCTCGGTCAAGAGGTCGTCCAAAAGAGTACGCTGTGGTTCAGGGCCGCTGATCACTGCGACAATGTGAAAGCTCCGTGCCGGCCTCTTGTCGTCGGCCTGCATGCGACTTACCGTCCCGATGTAGCGTGCGTTACGTGGCACATCGCGGCCATGGGAGAGTTCGCCTGCAAGGCCCGACGCGTCCGGCTCATCCATGATCCAGCACCGATCGAAGCGTGCGATATGGTGCAGGTTCACTTTGCGCAGTGCGCCTTGCGCGATCGGCGTGAAGGGGAACACCTGGTGCGTGATGAGCACGCTCGGCAGATCCGCCGACCGGATACCGAAGCGCTGGTCGCTGATCACCGCATCGAGTCGCAGATCGTTCTTCAACCGGTCGAACAGCGCACGCTCGGCGGGCACGCTGCGCACCATGGCCGGGAATTGGCGCGCCATGCTCCATAACTGGCTGCGGCCCTTCGAATAGCGCACATTCACACCGGGGATGCGTACATGCTCCAGTTCGGGGAACTCGCTGCGCAACAGGGCGAGCGGACCGGCATCCGCCCCGATCACCGGTTGTGCGCCCAACGCGATCAAGCGCCGGACGATCGGCACACAGCGCGTGGCATGTCCAAGCCCCCAGTCGAGGGGTGCCACCAGGATGCGCGCGCCGCTGAGCATGGTCATTCGTTCAAATGTCGGCGCTGTCCCATCACGCCAGTGTTAAGCCGGTGCAAGTTCGCACAGCGTTGTTCACACGGCCTTCATCCTATTTTCGCCGCCCGCTTCCGAGGCGGAACGAAATGGGAAAGAACAAACTCGCGCGCTTTGCCGAGAACGAGATATTCGAGCATGTGGTCCAACCCACGTTCGAGGACCTGGTCCAGGGTCGGTTCACATTGCGCGGGAAATGGAACGGGGAGATCTTCAAGCGCGAGGCTCCGATCGTGCTGGAACTGGGCTGCGGGGGCGGAGAGTACACCACGGGCCTTGCCGCCCTGCGTCCGGAGAAGAACTACCTCGGCGTGGACATCAAGGGTGCCCGGCTTTGGCGCGGTGCGCGCACGGCGAAGGAGCAGGGCTTGGACAACGTCGCCTTCCTGCGCACACATGTCGACCACCTGCTCCACTGTTTCGCACCGCAGGAGGCGAGCGAGATCTGGCTCACGTTCAGCGATCCGCAACTGAAGAAGAGCAAGGCGCGCAAGCGGCTCACCTCCCCGTTGTTCCTTGCCCGGTACAAGGAGATCCTGGGCCCCGGCGGTGTTGTACACCTGAAGACCGATAGCCCTGTGCTGTACAACTATACGCTGGAGCAGATCGCAGCGCACAAGCTTCCGATCTACGAGCAGAGCGCTGATGTGTATGCCGACCTCGTGCACCGGGTCTCTCCGGAAGAACAGGCTGTGCTCAACATCCGCACCTATTACGAGAGCATGTGGCTTGAGGAAGGGCGTACGATCCACTACGTGCGGTTCGGGATCGTGTGATCTATCGGGGAGCGGCTTTCTTCGCGCCTTTGCGTCTTTGCGGTTTCTCTTACGACCTTCACCTCATGGCCAAACGCCAGGTTCGCAACGAAGCCATCCAGGAGCGTGACTTCTTCGCGGACGTGATGGCTGTGGTGCGCCAGATCCCGAAGGGTCGGGTGACGAGCTATGGCGCCATCGCGAAGTACCTGGGTGCGGCACGCTCGGCGAGGATCGTGGGCTATTGCATGAACAACAGCTTCACGGTCAGGCCATCTGTTCCTGCTCATCGCGTGGTGAACAGTGCGGGTATCCTCAGCGGCAAACACCATTTCGGGCCGGATGATCGGATGCAGCGATTATTGGAGAAGGAAGGCGTCATGGTGGAAAACGACCAGGTCGTGGACTTCGCGAAGAAGTTCTGGGATCCGATGATGGAGTTGGCGCTTTGATACTAGCTTCCTAGCGCTGTTCACAAGCCTTTTACTCCGGCATCAACTAACAATCGGACCAACTTCTTTCGGTCTTCAGGGCAGAGGTCCAGGTCATCGCTGCTGGATCTCTGAACGGAGAATCGAAAATTGCCGCATCCGAAATCGGCTTGGATGAAGCCGACAACACGGCCTACATGGTCGTGAAACACGAGGGTGTGTCTGGGGTCATAACAGGATATTCCGATCTGATCACAGGTGTCAGGAGAGTTGAAGATCCTGAGCACTTCATCACGTTGGTCGGGGGATAACGATGTTCGTCGAAGGGTTACTCCGGGTTTGCCTAGCAGTTCAAGGGTTTGCGTGATCTGGAACAAACCAGAACAGGCATCCTCGGCCTTTGGGTTGTCCAGACCAAGATCGAATTCTGCAAGGTGTTCGTAGAGGAAAGTCGAATCCAGATCAGCTCCATTCAAGAACCCGTTTTCCAAATTCTCATAGAGACGGTCCTCATGCAAGTAGCGCGCATCAATTGGGAGTTTTGACAGAAAGGAATCAACATCAAAGTCATCTCGTCCACTGCGAACGACCATGTTATCCATCGGCACGTTAGACTCATTCTGGTTCTGATAAGCATGTGGGTTTTCATGCTTAGAATCGCAGGCTAGTTCCAAGACGATTGCTAAAAGGAGAAGGATGCGGATCATTTGGTGGACGCGGTGAGGCCTAATTTCGCACTTCCTCCGAGAACATGCCCATCACCCAGGAAGCCATACACGCCGCGCTCAGCCGCATCATCGAGCCGGATCTGAAGAAGGACATCGTCGAGCTCGATCTCGTGCGCGAGATCACCGTGGACGAGAACACCGTGCATGTGCATGTGGAGGTGAGCAATCCCGCCATGCATAGCCGCAAGCGCATGGAGGAGGCGGTGGTCTTCAACCTGAAGCAGGCGCTGGGCAAGGAGGTGGATGTGCAGGTGAACGTGACGCCGCTGAGCGGAGACCGTGGACAATTGCGCAAGGTGTTGCCGTACGTGAAGCACATCGTCGCGGTGGCGAGCGGGAAAGGTGGCGTAGGGAAGAGCACGGTTACCGCGAACCTTGCCGTTGGCCTCGCGCAGCGTGGCCTGAAGGTGGGTCTTGTGGACGCCGACATCCACGGCCCGAGCATGCCGATCATGTTCGATGTGGTGCATGAGCGGCCGCGCACCGTGGAAAAGAACGGCAAGCACTGGATCGTGCCTGTGGAAAGCCACGGCGTGAAAATGCTGAGCATCGGTTTCTTCGCCGCGCCCGACCAGGCCATCGCGTGGCGCGGTCCGATGGCGAGCAAGGCGCTGGAACAACTCTTCAAGGACGCCGACTGGGGCGAACTCGATATCCTGTTGGTCGATCTTCCTCCCGGCACCGGCGACATCCATCTTTCGCTCGTCCAAGCCGTTCCGCTTACCGGCGCCATCATCGTGAGCACCCCGCAGCCTGTCGCCCTCGCCGATGCACGGAAGGGCGTGGGTCTTTTCCGCCTGCCGAGCGTGAACGTGACCGTGCTTGGCATCGTGGAGAACATGGCCTACTTCACTCCTGCGGAGCTCCCTGAGAACAAATACTACATCTTCGGCAGGGGCGGCGCCCGCTCGCTCGCCGAGGAATTGAAGGTCCCTTTCCTGGGTGAAGTGCCCCTGGTCCAGAGCATACGCGAGGCGGGTGACGTGGGCCGTCCGGCTGTTCTGCAGGGTGATACACCGGCAGCGGCTCCATTCCACCACCTTTGTACCACGGTATGGGAACGCCTTCAGGAACCCGTGACCGCATGACCATGACCCGCGCTGATATCATAGCCGCCGAAGTCCGGATCCGCGAAGCACTCGCCGAGCTGCGTCCCTTTTTGGAGACCGATGGCGGTGACATCACGCTGGACGAGATGACGCCGGATGGCATCGTGCGCGTGCGGCTTCATGGTGCCTGCTGCGGCTGCGCCATGAGTTCCATGACCCTGAAGGCAGGCGTGGAGGAATCGATCAAGCGCGTAGTGCCTTCCGTGAAGCGGGTGGAAGCCGTGAACATCGAGGCGATCGCCTGATCGGAGAACATTCGGGCGCTACAGGCGTTGTCCAGCCTTGCCGGGCCTCTCTTCCACCTGTGCAACGCCCGGTGGGGCGTACCTTTGCGCCAGCATTCATGGATACTCCCGTAAGGACCAAAATCGTCGAGGAACGAAGTAATGTGGTGATCCTCTTCGCGGGTGATTCCGGCGACGGCATCCAGCTCACCGGCAGCCAGTTCACCGATACGAACGCGCTGTTCGGCAACGACGTCAGCACCTTCCCGAATTTCCCGGCGGAGATCCGCGCACCACAAGGCACGCTCGCCGGAGTGAGCGGCTACCAATTGCACTTCGGCAGTGTGGAGATCTTCACGCCGGGAGACCAGTGCGATGTGCTGGTGGTGATGAACGCCGCTGCGCTGAAGGCCAACCTCGGCAAGTTGAAGAAGGGTGGCACCATCATCGCGAACACAGATGGCTTCGACAAGAAGAACCTGCGCCTTGCGGGCTACATCGACGAGGCCGATCCGCTCACGGACGGATCACTGAGCAACTTCCATCTCCATAGCGTGGACGTAACCAAGCTCACGCGCACAGCGCTAGAAGGCAGCTCCCTCGGCATGAAGGAGAAGGACCGCTGTAAGAACATGTTCGTGCTCGGTTTCATCAACTGGATGTACAGCCGCGAGAACGCGCTCACGGAAGAGTTCCTGCGGAAGAAGTTCAGCAAGAAGCCCGATGTGCTCGATGCGAACCGGAGAGCGCTGATCGCTGGTTACCACTACGGCGATACCAGCGAGACCTTCACTACGCGTTTCGAAGTGAAGGCCGCGCCGATGCCGAAGGGCACCTACCGCGCGATCACCGGTAACCAGGGCACCGCGCTCGGCTTGATCGCCGCTGCGCAGAAGGCGAAGCTCGACCTGTTCTATGGGAGCTACCCGATCACGCCCGCAAGCGACATTCTGCACGAACTCTCCCGCCACAAAAATTTCGGTGTGATCACGTTCCAGGCGGAGGATGAGATCGCGGCCATCAGCTCGGCCATCGGCGCGAGTTATGGCGGCGCGCTCGGCATCACCGCAAGCAGCGGGCCGGGCATCGCGCTCAAGACCGAAGCGATGGGGCTCGCTTTCATGCTGGAGATCCCCTTGGTGATCGTGAACGTGCAACGCGGTGGCCCGAGCACTGGGTTGCCCACACGTACCGAACAAGCCGATCTCTGGCAAGCTGTGCACGGTCGCAATGGAGAAGCGCCCATCCCGGTGATCGCCGCAAGCACGCCGATCGATTGCTTCGACATGGCTTTCGAGGCCGTGCAGATCGCACTTGAGCATATGACACCCGTGATCCTGCTCACCGACGGCTACATCGCCAACGGCTCGGAGCCTTGGCGCTTCCCGTCATCCAAGGATCTGCCTGAGATCAAGCCACCGTACATCAAGGGGCCGAACGCGGGAGATAAGTTCCTGCCATACCTGCGCGATGAACGCGGCGTGCGTCCATGGGCGTTACCAGGGCAAGCTGGATTGCAGCATCGCATCGGTGGGATCGAAAAGCAGGACAAGACCGGCAACATCAGTTACGAGCCGCTGAACCACGAACTGATGGTGCGATTGCGTGCTGAGAAAGTGGCGCGCATTGCGGACCGCTACAAGCCGATCCGTTTGGATAGCGGCCCCGATCAAGGCGAGTTGTTGATCGTCGGCTGGGGCTCCACGTATGGTGCCATCCGTACGGCCGCGTTGCAATTGCAGAAGGAAGGGCAGAGTGTCGCCCATGTGCATATCCGCCACATGTTCCCCTTCAACAAAGGCCTGGGTCCCTTGATCAAGAATTACAAAAGGGTGCTGGTGCCCGAGATGAACAGCGGCCAGCTGCGCCAGATGCTGCGTGCCGAATTCCTTGTGGATGCCCAAGGCTTGAACAAGATCCAAGGCATGCCCTTCACCAGTGAAGAGATCCGCGCGGGTGCGCTCAATATGCTGAAGTCATGAGCACGGTGAACGGCACAATTCCTCCTGTGGAGAAGATCGACTTCAGTAGCGATCAGGAAGTGCGCTGGTGTCCCGGCTGCGGCGACTACAGTATCCTGAAGCAGGTCCAGACGCTCCTGGAGCAGAGCGGCAAGAAGAAGGAGGACGTGGTCTTCATCAGCGGCATCGGCTGCTCCTCGCGCTTCCCATACTACCTTGATACCTACGGTTTGCACGGCATCCATGGCCGCGCGCCGGCCATCGTCAGCGGGTTGCGCAGTGTGCGACCTGAACTGAGTGTGTGGATGATCACCGGTGATGGCGACGCTCTCAGCATCGGCGGTAATCACATTATCCACCTGCTGCGCCGCAACGTGGATGTGAACGTGTTGCTCTTCAACAACGAGATCTATGGTCTTACCAAAGGGCAGTACTCGCCGACCTCACCCGAAGGTGCGGTAACGCGCAGCACGCCGATGGGTAGCACGGACCATCCGTTCAATCCGCTTGCCTTGGTGAAAGGCGCCGACGGCACCTTCATCGCACGCAGCATGGACCGCGACCCGAAGCACATGCGTGAGGTGCTCGCCCGAGCCGACGCGCATCGCGGCACTTCGCTCATCGAGATCTACCAGAACTGCAACGTGTTCAATGACGGCGCCTTCGAGACCTTCACCGAGAAGGCGAGCAAACCGGCGCATACACTGTTCGTGGAGCAAGGCAAGCCGCTGACCTTCGCGGGCGGTACAAAAGGCATCTGCATCAAGGAGATGAAGCCGCATATCGTCGAGATCGGGCCTGAGTTCTCGGCGAACGACTGCTGGATCCACGACGAGCGTGACAACTTCAAGGCCTCGATCCTGGTCCGCCTCTTCGATGATCCGCGTTTGGAAGGCGCGATGCCTCGTCCGTTCGGGGTCTTCTACGTGAACGACCGCGCCACGCACGAGGCCAAGTTGCAAGCGCAGGTGGCGAAGGCGAAGGAGGTGAAGGGGCCTGGTGATTTGGACGCGTTGCTCAAAGGCGAGCATACGTGGACGATCGCATGACAGGGCCACCGGCTGGAAGCCGGTGGGAATGGACAGGGCCATTGGCTTCCGCCGGTGGGTATTGCAAGCGCCTTTCACCTAGCTTGTTCCCATGTCTTCGTACGTCCTCGACGATCCCTTTTACGACGACGATGGCGCTACTGAGCGCACCCGACGGAACCTCCCGCATTGGAGCCAGGAGGGCAAGCTCTACTTCATTACCTGGCGCTTGGCTGACAGCCTACCACAGGAGGTTCTTGCGCGTATCGAAGCCGATCGCCGTGCCTGGGTTCGTGAGCACGGAGACAAGAGGGTGGGTGAGTTGGCTCCATTTCTGAGGCGTGAGTGGTACCGACTTTTCCATCATCGCGTGCAGCGCTGGCTCGATGCCGGTCATGGATCCTGCGTCCTGCGTAAGCCCGAGGCACGGGGGATCGTAGTCGATGCGCTCCGCCAATTCCAAGACGACCGCTACCATCTGGGCAGCTTCGCTATTGCGGGGAACCATGTGCATGTGCTGGTGGCACCCCACGCTGGGGTCGATCTCTCCAGCGTGATGCATAGCTGGAAGTCGTTCACTGCGAATGCGATCAATAAAGCTCTTGGGCTGTCAGGCCGTTTGTGGATGGATGAGTACTTCGACAGGATCTTGCGGAACCAGATCCATTTGGATCGGGTGGAGGAGTACATCGCAGCGCATGTGAAGCAAGGGGCGTATGTGGAGCGGAGGCCGAGCTGATCACTGGCTGTTACCCAGCCATCACCGGCTTCCAGCCGGTGACCCCGTTGCTCAAGGGTGAGCATACGTGGACGATCGGGTGATCCTAGTCCCACTTGAAGTTCACCGGGAGATTGTATCTGATAGGGGCTGTGCGATTGGATATCTGCCCTGGCTTCCAGCGCGGCATTCCGCGAACAACTCTGATAGCCTCTTGGTCGCATGCGCTTCCACCGCTACGAGCGATCGTAATATCGCTCACGCTACCATCAATGTTCACGATGAACGAAACCACAACACGACCGTCCCCAAGGTTGGTGTTTGGAACGCGTATGTTGCGCTGTAGGTAGGTGAATAAGGAAGACGTTCCGCCGGGAAACTCTGGATTGCTGCCAACCTGAGGGGACAAAGCGGTTTCTATGTCTCCTACACTCTCCTGTGCGGGAGCTTCTGATGAAAAGCCATACGCCTTGCCGCACGGGAACACCACCGGCAGCACAGCCTGCCGCAAGCGCACGCGGTCCATGTTCGCACGCTGGCGTTTCGCATCCTTGGCGGCCATGGCCAGGAACTTTGTTGTTTCCAACAGACCAACAGCACGGGTGCGCTCGAAACGTGAGAGGCGCTTGCCCAGCTCTTCCTCCTTGATCGGCGCAAGCGAAGCCGTGAGCGCCGAGAGTCCGCTGACCTTGTCGTACTCGTAGTACCACGAGCGCCCATCCTTGTTCCCGAGGACCACCACATCATAGGTGTAGAGTCCGTTCAAATTCTCCTGGTACCGGTCGGCGGCCACATGGTTCATGCGTTGGTAGCCTGCGCCCTCGCGCGGCAGCAGATACACCCGCAACTGATCGTACGTGTTCGCCTCGGGCACCACGACCACACAGGGATCGTAATTGATCGTTGCGCGCTTGCCGGAGCTGCCCATGTTGGTGGTGCGGCGCGAATAGGCGAGGCTGAAGGCCACATCACAGTTCTTCCAACCAAAGCTGCTCACGCGCGCATTGAAGGCGGATCGCGGTACCCTCGGGAGTGTGATCGGACGAACGCTCGCGGTCGCGTTGTTGCCGCCCTGGCCGCCCTGGACCCACGATGGCACACTAGCGTACCCCATCTGGGCGTAAACACTGCGGAGGTTCGCTTCGGTCTCTGCGTTCAGCAGTCGTTGCCGCGCGGCTTGTTCCGTCGCGCCATCCACCCGCGCGCGTTGTTGGCCTTGCACATCCAGCTTGCGCTGCTCGTTCCAGAATGTGTCCTGCGCTTTGCGTGTGGCCTCGGCGTACGCGCGGCTCCATTCGGCATAGATGCGCTCCAATCGCTCGGCACTCGCTGCGGGCAGGGCCACGCGACCATCATTACGCTTCGCGAATTCTGAAAAGCTGGAGAAGCCCATTTGCGCCACGCGGCGGTCGATGGTGCGCAGGTCGTCGGTGAGGTTGTTCACGTAGAGGTCGAGCACAGCGTTGTCACAGGTGCCATGGATCGCTCGCATGCGTTCCTCGAACTCACGTGTTGCGAGGTTGGTGTGGTTGAAGCGGGTGTCCCAGATCGCTTTTACCTTGGAGGGATCGACGCCGCACCGTCCAGTCGTCGTGTCAAGCGAGTCGCTCTGACTGCTGGATGCCAAGTAGGAGATCGTATCAGCCTGACTGTTCGGAGTTGGTGTTGGAAAGCCCATTGCCTCTTGGGTAACAATGGAATTCCGGCTGCGATCTGAGCAGTCAAGCGAGTAGTACAAGCTGTCCGTGAACGCCTTGTTGCGCACATTCTGCCCGAGTTCAGCGAGCTTGGCTTCGTAGCCCGGTGGGTAGAAGTCGAGCGTGCGGATATCCACCGGCACCAATGAGCGAGGCAGCGCAACCGGATCGCGCCAGTCGATGATGCCGTCAGGGCGCATCGCACCATCGTACAGCAGCATGTCCACGGAGACGCCATCAGCAGGGACCATCACGTTCAAGGCCTTTCCGGTCGCTATGCCGACTTTCTTACCCTGGCTCGTTGCATCGAGGTAGAACATGCCGCCGGTCTCCAGGAGCGTGTCGCCGCTCATGGTGCTCAGCCCGGCCTTCATGATCGTGACGGCATCGAAGGCTTCCAGCATGGTGATGCGCACAGCCGTGCGTACCGTGCTGCCCATGCTGTCCACGAATGATCCCTTCGGCACATCGAGCAGGACGCCGTTCGGTGTGAGCATGGTGGTGTCCCTGTTCGGGTCGATGATCATCACCAACGGAGCGATGTGTGTGCCGAGCGTATCGCTGAGCACCGCGGAAGGAACAAGGGTCTCCTCAGCGATCACTTGGTCGCTGGGAATGCTGGCGATCACGTCGCTGGTCGTGCTACTGCGTTCGGAGGCAACGAAGTGCGGCGTTCCGCGCAACACGAAGAATGCGGTCGTGATGATCACGGCGACGATCACCGCACCGCCGATCCATGGCCCCGGCTTGCCGAGGCGATAGGAGCGGTACGCCTTCGCTGCCGCTGCGCGCACGGGTAGCCGCGTCGCGCCTTCGCGCAGTGCGCGCTGGTCCTCGATCAGTTCGCGGAGTTCCGCATTGGCGCTCGCCCGCGTCTCGAAGGCTTTGCGTTCCTCCGCGTTCATGGACCCATCGAGGTACCGGTCCACCAATTCCATCAGGTGTAGTTCGTCGCGCATCGTTCAGGTGTGTTGCGTTGCTGCGACGGTCGTATGGACGAGTTGGCGGTACCGCTTGCGGGCTTCCTCCAGGCACTTGTACTTGCGCGTCTTCGCGGCGCCTTCACCGGAGAAGCCCAAGGCCCTGGCGATCAGCGCGAGCGGCTCGTGCTTCACATAGAAGCGCAGGAGCACGTCCAGGCATTTCGCGCCGAGCGACTTCAGCGCAAGCTCCGCCTGTTTGAACTCGCCTTCACGCGCAAGCAACGCGGTGAGGTCGGCGGGTTCGTCGGCTTCGGCTTCGAGCTTCCATTCGCCCATGGCCTTGTTGCGGCGGCGCAGTTCATCGCGCCACAGGTTGCGGCATACGGCGAAAAGAAAGGTGCCGATGCTGCTCGTGAGCGTGAAGCCCTCCGAGCGCACGCGCCGGTGGAAAATGATCAGGGCATCCTGGAAGATGTCCTTCGCATCGCCACTGCGGCCGCTGTTCTGCCGCACCAGGCGTTCCACTTTGGGCAGGTGGGTGTAGAGCGCCTTGAAGGCCTCGTGGTCCTTGCCGCCCTGGATGAGCTCGATGATCCGCTGATCGTCCATTGTTGTGACCGTCTTCACCCTTGATGGAAGGAACGAAGAAAGGTGACCCAATGGGATATCCTCGCTCACGGTACTTCCTTAGCCCGTGTATCCATGTGGACGATCCGGTAACCGCCGGCTACACGGTGGCATGCACTGCACACCCGGTACCGGCTTCCATTTCGGCATGGATATCCGCCAGGGTTCCGTTCAACGCGTTGCCGCAGGGTTTCCTGCAAAAAGGACAGACGTGCACGTCACCGCTCGTGTCAACATAGAGGAAGCGTCGCCCGGCACCTGAGCATCCGACCGCACGTTGGTAGCTGCCGTAGTGATCCACGATGGGGTAATTGCGGTAGCGCTTCCCGCGGTGAAGCGTTCGGACGAATTCATCGAGCACCAGATGTTCCTGGGAGCGTAACTCCACATCCTTACCGGCGAAATTCCCAACGGCCCTGGGCTCCACGATGCGGATGAAGTGAACGCCCCAATTCGCCGCCATGTCCGCATAGCGCAACAGGTCATCCGCATTGCAGAAGGTTCGAAGCGGCACCAAGGAGAGGGCCACAACGAGACCTGCCGCCCGAGCGTTGAGTACGGCCTCGTGCGCGAATGCGAAGGATCCCTTTCGGCCGCGGAACGCATCGTGCGCCTGTGGATCCCAGTGATCCAAACTGATCGCGATGCCCGTGAGACCGGCGGTCTTCAACCGAGCTGCGCGTTCCGCCGAGAGGTTCCATCCGGAAGAAAGGACCCAGAAGTCGGTGGCGCGCTGGTCGCTGCCGTGCAGGATGGTCAGCAGGTCCTCGAACTTGTTCAAGGGTTCGCCACCGCCGAACTCGACCTGCGCCACGCCGCGCTCCTGGAATTTGCGGATCATCGCGATCACATCCTCCGCGTTGATCTCGTCCTTCTTGTTCAACACGTCACCCTCAAAGCAATGGGCACAGCTCAATGGGCATTTGCGCGTCATGGCCATCAGCAGTACGAGCAGGCCCTCGCGGTTACCGGGGATGGGATGCACGCGGTGCAGTTCGTTCTTTACGAATTGGTCCCACGCGGCCGACGGACGCCCGGGATAGCTCAGCAATTGGTACGTGCGGCGACCGACCTGGACGTTGCGTGAGAAGTAGCGGATCCGCCGGTTCTCCAGCACGACCTTCCGGAAATGTCGCAAGGCGATGCGGGCATCCGCCTGGGTGGGATAGAATTGCCGCGCCAGGCGCTGGGTATGGCGCCACACCACCAATTGGTCCAGGATGTAACGCCAGCCCGTCAGTTGCTGTTCCATGTGGGAGGTGTTCAGAGTGGTTGGCTGAATTCCAGTTCCTTGCTGTCGTTCCATCGTTCGCGGGAATAGCGCGAGAGGGCGTTCGGTTCCTTGAAGCTCCGGAGGTAGAGCATGTTCGGTGTATGCGGCTTCGGTTCGCGCAGGATCTCGTAGTGCCCTGCGGCGTGCAGGAAGAAGCTGCGCTCCTTCCCGGGGATCGGATCCGGCGCGCTGAACACGACGTCGGTGCGGTCGTCAAGTGCGGGCTGCACGAGGCACGAGCCATCCTCCTTCAGCAATCTGCCCAGTACATCGCGCTGCTGCTGGTCCACTGCGGATACCGGTGTCAATGTGCGGACGCTGATCGGCTGGTCGGGTGCTGCGTCCAACGCCACCTGGTCGATCTCCCAGAACAGGAACCCCGTCTCCAGCTTCAGGTGTACGCGATCACCTTCAATGGCGCTCAGGTCGATCTCCACGGCATCTTCGCGCCACGCGATCGGCCCCGCCAGTTCGTACTGGCCGATGCGCACCCATTGGCCGGGTCGTTGTTCGACCAGGATGCCGAGCGGCAGGTTCTGGTCCTTGGACCATTGGCGCAATTCCTCTGTGGACTTCTTCTTGTTCATCGCCTGTATTTCGTCCGTGTATGTTCCGAACTCATCGAGGAACAGCCCATAGAGATGGTCCGCCCAGAACGTGTTCCTGGCACGCACCATCAGCTTGGCGCTCTTGGTGTGCCCGGGTTTCAGGAAGGTGAGTTCAACGCCGTCGTCGGCGTCCGGCCGCTCGTTCAGCGCATCGCCCTGCCAGGCCTTGTCGTCGGCACTGGAAAGCACGTCCAACACATCATCACCCTTTCGGTCCGTCGCGGTGATCGGCGCCGCTGGTGAATTGAACGTGAGTGCCCGACCCTCGCGGTCGAACAGCACATTGGTGCCCGGATCATGGTCCACCACCAGGAGTTCGAGCAGGTCGGTGCTTTGGATCTCGAGCGCCTTGTTGGCGATGCACACATGGTATTCCCCGTTCAACGGGGAGAGATGGTGCAGAGGCAGTCGGTCATGGCGTTGGAGCTGCGGGTATATGGAGCCGGAGAAGATCTCCCCTTCCAACTGGTAGCCATCCGGGCTCTCCGTGTAGATGAAGGGGCACGATGATTTCGTGGCGAGGATGATGAGCGCGACGACCGCGAGGACACCCACTGTCGCCAGTAGCGTGACCACGATCGTGGTACCGATGTCGACATCGATGGATTCGATCTGCGTGAACGCGTTCAAGGGGAGTGCGAACCGGGTTCCATCGGGTGGCGCCATGGTTATCCCGGGGGCGGCGTGGAACAGTACCCGGTTGCGCTGGTCGCGCAGATCGCGGTTCTTCTGAGCGTGCAACAAGTTCGCAGCGCGATCCTCCGGGTACAACGTGAATGTGCCGATGAGCGAGTCGTTGGTGAGGATCGGGTGCCGCACGACCCACATACGCTTGCCGACCGAAGGGTCGGTGACCACGAAGACCTGGTTCCGGTCAACCTTGATATGGGGGAGCGAGGCGTTGGTCATCGGTCTGCGATGCCATCGCACGCAGCCCCATTGCCCGGTCATGAATACAAGGAGCAGCAGGATGGCGATGTTGCTGTTGTTGCGTTGGGTCCGCATGGCAGGTGGATGTTGATCGTTGTCTCCGTTGAGGTAGGTCCGTGTTGTTTCTCGACCCGAAGCAACGCCCGCTCACGAACCTCCGCGAAGGGCTTTCCGCATGCATCGCGACACGAGGAACGAGCCATCGATTATCCGGGCCAGCCTTTGGACCCCGGTCCGCTTTCCACCCCGGCCGACGCTTGATGCGGGCCTTGGATCGCGGTGATCGCGTAAAAGGATACTGTCGATCTGCATTTTTTGCGGATCTTTCCAAAGATGAACACCGCCGCCATTCAGCAGGCCCTCTTCAAACAGGTGAAAGAGCGCATGCCTCAACACGTGTCATTGCCGGAGGAACTGGCGTCGATGCTTGGCATCAGTGCCGATAGTGCCTACCGCCGCATCCGCGGGGAGAAGACCATGGACCTCGGCGAGCTGGTGCAGGTATGCTCGGCGTTCAGCATTTCGTTGGATGCTCTCATGGGCGGCGGCCAGGGTCGCTTCCTCTTCTCCGGGCGCTTCGTGGGCCATACGGACCTGCCCTTCAAGGAATGGCTTTCGGCCATGAACGCGCAGTTGGAACAGCTCGCGGGCGCCAAGGACGTTGTCTTCGTTTTCCGGGCCGAGGATATCCCCACCTTCCACTACTTCCACTGGCCGGAACTCACCCAGTTCAAACTCTTCTTCTGGCGCCGTACCATTCTCGACCAAGCCGAATTCCAACAGAAGCGTTTCAGCCTGGCCGACAGGGAGGATGAGCTGTTGGCCATCGCTCGCAAGACCTTCCTCACCTACACCCGTCTGCCGAGCACGGAGATCTGGAACGCCGACAGCCTCAATGCGTTCCTGCGGCAGATCACCTTCTACCGCGATGCGGGGATCTTCGCCAAAGAGGAGGAGGCCCAGGTGCTCTTCGACAAACTGCTCGAACTCGTGGCCCACTTACAGGCGGAGACCGAGGCCGGCGTCAAATTCATCCCCGGCGAACCCGCCTCCACCGGCTCTGCCCACTTCAAGGTGTATGTGAACGAAGTGATGCAAGGCGACAACCTGATCTACGCATCGGCCGGTGGCCAGCGCATGGCCTTCCTCAATCACAGCGCGATCAACTATGTGTCCACGATGGATGAGGTGTTCTGCGATTTCACACAGCGGAGCATCGAGACCATCACCAAGCGCAGCAACCTGATCAGTGGTACCGGCGAGCGCGAACGCAACCGCTTCTTCCGCGACCTGCGCGCCGAGGTGGAGCGCAGGCGGCGCTGATCAAACCATCCGGTCTCTGCGACGTCCGGGCTGGTGATCTACGATCTCGTATGCGGAAACTCTCCTTTCTCGGTCTTCTTGTTGTCGCCCCCTCGCTCGCCCAAACCTTCGACGTTGAGCAGATCGACCAGCTCTTCAGGCCCCGCCTGCGCGTGGATCTGCATTACCAGCCGGAAAGTGCGTTCCGCGATACGACGGGCTTCTTCAGCGAATTGGACGGCTCGGCGGCCGTCACCTTCCCGATCCACTCGCGGTTCGATGTGAGCCTGGGCCTGGACACGAACGCGCGTAGCCTCGGTGAACTGGTCACGAACAGTGTGCGGATCGAAGCATCACAACTGTTGGGGAGCTTTCGCTTCGGTGCACGACAAGTGGAAACAGGTTTCGACACGGTCCCGACACGTCAGCTCTATTCCGCGAGCGTCGGCCTGATGGGGATGAAGCTGACGAAGAAGAAGCGCGTGCTGTTCTGGAGCGCGAACGTGAACGTGAGCGAGGAGGATGCGTCGTTGGATGGTGCGGTGCCACGGTTCAACGGCACCATCGGGAAGATGCACGTGAAAGGAGTGCGACGGACGTTCTTCTATGGCCTGGGTATCGCGTTCTCCGATAAGCTCACGCTACCCATGCCTTTCATCGGAGGCACGGCACCGCTGGGCGGCGATTGGTCTTTCCAGTATGTGCTGCCGGCGCAGTTGGCGGTCGGGTTCGCTCCTACGAAGCGGACGAAGTTCCTGTCCGGGATCTCGATCGATGCGTTCCGCAGCGGAGCGCAATGGCACGCCGATCGGGCGAACCTGAACTACGGCGCAGTGCGCGCTTTCTTGAACGTGCGCTACAAAGCCGGTGATCATTTCCAGGTCCGTGCCGACCTCGGCTATGCCTTCACCCAGACGGTCCGATTCAGTGGCACGGCGGTGGAGCCGACGCGCTATCCCATTGTGCCCGGCCTTTCGATCGGTGTGGGAGCGAACGTGCTCTTCGGCGCTGGAATAATGGAGCGTGTGATAGAGGAGGTGGTGCGGTAGGACTCCCTCAAGGCGTATAGATCTCGCCCTTCCACCACACCTTCGTCGCGTTGTTGGTGAGGCTGATCATGATGAGGCCGCGATCGATGGAGATCGCCTTGATCGGTTCGCGTTGCATCACGGTCGACGTCTTCCCGCTGCGCCACACACCCATCGAGCCATTGGCATCGATGTAGGCGAAGGTGCCCCAACGCGCGGCCCACATCGAGGGCCAGTAGGGCAGCACGGTCTCGGTGAGGCCATCGTGGTAGAGCTTGCACAGGCTTTTGTCCTTGATCACCATGAGGCTGTCCTTCACGAAGTACTCGTCCGGTGTGAAGTCGAGCGCGGTGTGCGACTTGCCGTCCTGGAACACTTTGAGCGCGCCGCTCCGGTCGATGTAGGTGAACAGGCCTTTGCCCATGGTGATCTTCTCTGGCATCACCGGTTCCAGGTCGATCACGTCGCCCTTGAAGAAGACCTTGAGCCCATGGTCCGAGGGATCCTGGTAGGCCACCATGTCCATGCCCGCGGTGAAAGGGATATCAGTGATCAGCGATGCGAGCGTCAGGAACATTCGCCAGTCGAACAAATGACTTCCTTCAGGCAAGGCCACCAGCGTTACCCATGGGTATGCGTCGGAACCGCTCCTGCCGGTGTCGCGTGTCCCCTCGCATGCATGGTGGTCCGCCAAAGGCGGCCACCTTATTCCGTGGTGACCGGGTTCTTACCGGATCCAGGCGTTCCCGAGCGTGATGTACCAGCCGACGCTATCGGGCCCCAGGCGCACGCGCGATCATTGCGGGGCGTTCCGTTGCGCCACTCCGTGCGGACATCACCTTTCGATCACGAATCGCGCAGTGAAGCGTTCGTCGCCTACGACGATGCTAACGATGTACAAGCCATTGGTCTCGATGGGTTCGACGTCCAACGCGATGTTGAGGAGGTCATCCTTGATCGGAAGCGTGGTTGCCATCGCGAGTTTGCCGGTGGCGTCGAAGATCGCCAGGCTGGCGGTGTGGCTCGTGGTGCTTTCCATAATGCCGTTCGGCAGTACCAGGTTCAGGTACAGTTGCTCGCCGCGGTTGGGGTTGGGGTATACGCTCAGCCCACTCGCAAGCGTGGTGTTCTCCTGATCCAGGAGGTTCTGGTGCCCCGCATTGATCGGCGTGTTGTCGATGGTCAGGTCGCATACCTCGCCCCAAGGCGTGAACGGAGGGCCACTGACAGGACCGGCGTTGCCAACACACCACGCACCGTTCTTGAACGCGCGCACCTCCACCTGGTAGGTTTTGCCGTCCAGCAGCGGGGACGACACCCAGTTGAGTTGCACGAAATACGAGGAGGTGGTACGCACGGCCAGGAAACCCTCCGCATCGATGCGGAAGCGGAACTGGTATTGCGTGGCTCCGGTCACGGGGCGTGCATACACATAGTTGCCGTTGCCCCATATGCGCGTGGCGCCACAGCTCAGGTATGGGTTGCCGGGGATATCCATGAGCTTGGTGAGGGGGCACGCGGCCTGTATCGGATCGATCTTGAACCGGCAGGCCGGACCCCATTCATTGTTCACACCGGCTACACGGCCACGCACACGCACGTTCATCAGCATGTTGGCGGGGATCTGATCGATGGCCGACCAGTTATTGATCTTGGCGTGGCAGGCGCGCGTCGCGTTGTTCGGTGAGAAACCATCGCTTGTGGCATGATCGCGGAAGCGGCGGAAGCTGTAGCCACCGTTGGGGTTGAAGAACCAGAACTCGTAACCGCTGGTGGTGTTCGTGACACCGAACTGCGCGCTCACCGCCGGGTTCGTCGCGGCCACGATGTAGTTGCCGACCACCCAGTCGAGCTTGTCGCAGCTCGTATAGATGAGTTTGTCCGTACCCATGGGTACACAGAAGCCTCCGTTGTTCGCGATGGAACTAAGGCTTCCGAAGGTGCCGTTGGCGGTATTGTCGATGATGCGCGCTCCGTTCTCATCGCGCAGTACATAGCCGCCCAACGTACCACTGGTCATGCCATCTCCAGCGGCGTCCATCACTCGCAATTCATAGCAACCCGCCGAGAGGCAGATGTCAGCGGTGAGTTGCGCGTTCGCTGAGAGCGGACCTCCGGAAGCCACCACCAGCGTGGTGCCCCGCCTTACGATCTCCCAAGTGGTTTCGTCCACTCCGGCATCGGTCGCGATCACCAGATCCAGGTCCTCGGTGCATACAGCTCCACCGCCGCAGGAGCAATCGCCCTGCAATACGGAGTTCGTAGTGTTCTGATCACCATCATCGCAGGGTG
>JBDTNF010000008.1:0-8962 GCA_039933875.1 Flavobacteriales bacterium
AGTTGGATGGTGGCGGCCGCTGAACGCAACCTGCCGATCATCTGTCCTGGTTGGGAGGACAGCACATTGGGCAACATCTTCGCCGGCCATTGCATGGTAGGCGACTGCCAGCCCTCCATCATGAAGAGCGGGATCGAATACATGATGTTCCTGGCCGACTGGTACACCGCCAACGCGGGCAGCGAAGGCATCGGTTTCTTCCAGATCGGGGGCGGTATCGCTGGCGACTTCCCCATCTGCGTGGTACCGATGCTTCAACAGGACCTGGAGCGTGAGACCCCGTTCTGGAGCTACTTCTGCCAGATCAGCGATAGCACCACGAGCTACGGCAGCTATAGCGGTGCGGTGCCCAATGAGAAGATCACCTGGGGAAAATTGGACATCGACACCCCGAAGTACATCATCGAAAGCGATGCTACTATTGTAGCGCCCCTCATCTTTGCGTACGTCCTCGATATGTGATATCCCATGCAACGCCTTATCCGCTCATTCAATACGCTGACCGACGCGCTCAAAGAGACCCTGCAGGACCAGTATCCTGATGGGATCGATGCCACGCACATCAAGACCATCCCCACGGCGAAAGGGGAGATCCTGCGTGTCATCGAACTGCGCACCGCCGATGCGATGTACCTGATCAAGATCAACCCGGAGAGCCGGGCGGAGATCGATGAGTTCCTGGAGCAGGACGACGCGGCCGCCACACCGGCCGAGGACATCGAGGACAACGCCGACATCGAAGGTGCCGATGCCGTGGAGGCTGAGGATGCCGGGGATGATGATGTCGACAGCGATGATACCGATGACGCTGACGACGATGATGACGACGCGGATCCCGATGACGTCGCCGACGAGGATGCGGACGACGAGGAATGAACGGACCATTGCCTTTTCCGGAACGCCACCCATCGGGTGGCGTTCTTCATTTCAACCGCAGCATCGGCAAGTGCACATTGAACTGATCGATGGGTTCTTACATTGGTGCAACACCTTTCCATCCATGACCGGCACGTTCCACCTGGCGTTCGCCACCACCGACCTCAAGCGCATCAAGGCTTTTTACGGCAAGTTCCTCGGCTGTCGCGAAGGACGTAGCGCCAATACCTGGGTGGACTACGACTTCTTCGGGCACCAGCTCACCATCCAGGAGGTACCCAAGCTTATCAAGACCGCACGCATCTATAACCCGAAGAGTAATATACCGAGCGACCATTGGGGCATCGTGCTCTCCATGAGCGACTGGAAGAAACTGCGCGACAAACTGAAGAAAGTGGGCGTCACCTTCTTCATCGAGCCACGCACCGTGATGAAAGGTGAAGTGGGCGAGCAGGTGAGCATGTTCCTTGAGGATCCCGATGGCCACGCCATCGAGTTCAAGGCCTTCGACGATGGTGACGATCTTTTCCGGAAGGCCTGAACCTGTTGATCAAGGAAGCTTGATGCGCTCCGTGCTGTGCCCATGGCATCGGTTGCAGGCCCCATCGCTGATGGCCTCGCTCATGAAGAGCGTGTCGCCGTTGGATCCGATTACCGCCGGAAAGAGACCTGGTCCGAAGTCGATGCTCTGCGAGGTGTACACATTGCCCGAACCATCGCCCTGCAATTGCAGCTTCAACTGGCCCTTGCCCAACGCCGCACTGAACAAGCGCATCTCCGCAGCAGCGGTAGGACTATTCCCTGCATGGTCATAGATGGTACCATCGATCGTCCAGCATCCTTCGCCTTCCCCATCCGGATGGTGGCAGGAGGAACAGTCCTCCCCAGCATTATGGCTCCGACGTCCTGCGGAACTGGAACCACCGTCCTCGCATTTCCCATGCTTGCAAGCCGTAGCGAGCATCACGCACAGCCCTATGACAGCGAAAACCGATCGAACACGCATCCAGGCACAAGGATAACGGCATTGGCCAAGTCCGCAAATGACCCCCATCAGTGGATCAGTGCATTCCCAAGCGTGCTTCGGTCGCGGGATCAGTAATCCCGCTGCGCCACCAAGGCACCCTGCTCGTCGAGTTGCTCACTGTGGAGGAGCACATCGTTCTGGTAATTCAACCGGCCCATGGGCTTGTCCGCGTCCGTGCGGAACTCCCACGTACCCTGACGTTGGCCATTGCTGAACGATGCCTGCGTTACCAAGGCGCCTGTATCCGTGAATTGTTTCCATGATCCATCGCGCCGTCCCTTGAGGAACGCACCGATCTCCTTCACCTTCCCATTCTCGTGGTATGTGATAAAGTGGATACGGTCCCCCTCGGAATAACGAGTGGCCCGCAGGGTGCCATCCGGCCAACGCTCTTGAGAGATGATCTCCTGAGCCCATAGCCCATTGGCCATCTGCAGCAGGACAAAAAGCAACAGGCTCCTCATGGTGAACGGTTCTTTGAGCACTCTCTACGCTCAAATGTAACCAAAGTTCACTCGGACTTAACATGGATCTAACATTGGATCCATGAACAGGCCGGTGAGGACAACGCACCTCACATATCCGCTTCGTGTGATCAGAACGCGAGCCGCCCCTGCTGCTCCATGGCCATGCGCAAATGGCCCACTTCTTTTCGCAGGTCCACTACACTACGGGTCAGTTCATCGCGGCTCAAATTGGGTTCAGGCAACTCGCTGCTGATGAAGTGGACGAATTTCCAGATCTCGAGCACGTTGGCAATGGGCACCTCGTAAGGACCGTACAGCGGGTTGGTGCTGCACAGCAGCAGATTGCCCTTCTCCTTCAGTTGGTTGTAGACGACCTTGAACACAATGCCGTCCTCCTTGGTCACCACGATGTAAGGCTGCCCATCGCGCAGGGTCTGCCAGTTCTGGACATACTCACCGGTCACCCAGGAACCATCGGCCACAGGCGGCATGCTATCCCCGCTGATCTGGAAGGTGCGGTACTTGCGGTCGCGTGCCAGAAAGGGCATCTGGAAGGTGGGTAGTATGCTGATGTACTCCGGATCGGCATAGCCCAACGCATAACCGGCCTTGGCCTTCTCGGGCACCAGTTCTACATTCTCGCGGTCCTCACGATCCACCGTGGTGGCCAGCACGCGCAGCCGACGACCGCTAAGATCAATGTCCCCACCGCGTTCCAGGATACCGAGCTGGCTCTCACTCAGCGCGGTGAGCTCGTCCTTCAGCAATTTGTCAATGCTGACCTTGAAGTAGTCGCTCATCCTCACCAACAGGTCGAACGAAGGCTCCGCGCTGCCGTTCTCATAACCACTGTAGCTGGATCGCTTCACCTCCAAGGCGATGGAGGTCTCTTCCTGGGAACGGCCGCGTCGCTGACGCAGAAGTTTGAGGTTGGCACCGAAGGTGGGGCTGCTGGGCATGGGTCCTGGGTATTTGTTGGTCATCGGACTCCCGACCATATCATGGACCCTGACAAGGAACCCATCATCGCAATGGCCGATTATCCGTCACAAATGTAATGACCGGATACTCATCCGCAACATGACGTGTATTTCGTCATCCATTGAACTTGAACAGGCCGCACCCTGTGTGCCCGGATCACTGAGCCCTCCTCGCCGCACCCACAAAAAGACGGAGCCCCGACTTTGTCGGGGCTCCGAAACTCTATGATCGAAAGAGACCCTTAGGCCTTCTTCACGTTCACTGCGTTGAGGCCTTTAGGGCTCTCTTCCACGTCGTACGTCACGGCATCACCTTCCCACAGGGCGTCCCGGGTACCGGTTTTGTGGACGAAAACGTCCTTGCCGCCCTCGTCAGGCGTGATGAAACCAAAACCTTTCTCCGTGTTGAAGAATTTTACTTTACCACTTGCCATTGTATCAATTGTATTGATTGTGAGGGCGCAAGGTACGTCCTTTCCAGCCAGCTTCGCATTGTTGTGGTCAAATGCGACCTCAGCACACCGATAGCAAGGTGTTCCGTCCCTCTTCGTTCCTTCGCAGAAGCCGACGCCTGAGCCACCGCCAAGATCGACCATGGATACCGTCCACATCATCGTTGCCGATGCCCAGCAATTAGTGGCCGATGGCCTGAAGGAGCACTTCGCCACCGAACCCCGCATCGAGATCGTGGGCCATGCACGCTCAGGCCTGGCCCTGCTCCGGTTGCTCACCTCGGTCCAAGCCGAACTCGTGCTCATGGACATCTCCATGCCTGAAATGGACGGCATCGATACCACGCGGAAGTTGCGCACCCAGTACCCGGCGATCAAGGTGATCGCACACAGCGCCCTTACCGATATCGAATACGTCAACAGTATGCTGATCGAGGGCGCACGCGGCTACTTGGTGAAGGGCTGTACCGATCGGGAACTCCTCGATGCGGTGGAACTTGTCATGGACGGTGGCCGGTACATCTGTGCGATGGCCCGTGACAGTGTAGCCAATGGATACGCCCATACCGACAAGCGCATTGATGGGGTCTACCTGGGCCTCACGCATCGCGAGCGTGAGATCATCCGCTTGATCGCATTGGAACACACCAACGAGGAGATCGCCGAAGCCCTCTTCCTGAGTGTTGAAACGGTCAAGACGCACAGGAAGAACCTGATGGCGAAACTGAACGTGCGCAGCACCGCAGGCCTCGTTAAGTACGCCGTGGACCGATGCTGGGTCTGAC
This sequence comes from Flavobacteriales bacterium, assembly GCA_039933875.1. Taxonomy (GTDB): domain Bacteria; phylum Bacteroidota; class Bacteroidia; order Flavobacteriales_F; family PHOS-HE28; genus PHOS-HE28. The sequence continues at coordinate 4,588 of JBDTNF010000008.1, forward strand.
CCGCTCAGAGCAGCATCATCGCGATCACGCACCCCACCCGGATCGATCGGTTTCTTCGGCCCTTTGAAAACGGGAACGATCGAAGCTAGCCGTATCTTGTTTGGTGCATTCCCATCTGATATGTGGCGATACCGCCCAAGGATATTTTGTGCCGTTCCGACCGCGCTGTTCCTCGTAGCGATCGGCACTGCACAGGACCCTATCCACCAGCGCTATACCACGGCGGATGGATTGCCCAGCAACACCGTTTACGGTGTGGTGCAGGACCACCGCGGCTTTCTCTGGTTCGGCACCGATGCCGGGGCGAGCCGCTTCGATGGGCGCCACTTCGTGAGCTACGGCCTACGCGAAGGATCGCCGGACGACGAAGTGCTGCAATGCTTCGAGGACAGCCGTCACCGTGTTTGGTTATTGCTCTTGAACGGCAAGTTGGCCTATGTGCGCAACGATACCCTCTTCCACCCTGGCAATGATCCCGCATTACGTGCGGTGAACGGGCGAACCGGCTGGGCCAGGGCCTGTGAGGACCGTAAAGGGAATATCTGGTTCGGCGGCGTGTGGGCCGAATTGCTGCAACTCGACACGCTGGGCACGTTCCACACCATCGACCTCAAAGGGGCCGGTATTATGGGAGGTAATGTCACGCCGCTCGTGGATCGGTCCGGCGATCTGTTCCTGCAAGTGAACAACGAGGGTTTCACCCTGGAGAACGGTGTGCTCCGACGTACCCACATCCTCACCTCCTCCGCACCGAAGATCGCGTACGCCACTGGAGCCGATGGACGGATCTGGGCCGCCACCAAGGAAGGACTTCAGGAACTGAACCACCAGCTAGGACCTGTGGCGATCACCGCGGATCGCTGCGGCGACTGGGACCGTGTGCGCTCCATGGTCCTCACGGATGAACATGTGCTCGTCTATGGACGCTGGGACAAGGGAGCAACGTTGGTCGATACCAGTGCCCGAGCGGCACGTTCGATCTTCCCCCAGGAGACCATCAATGTGGTGTATCTGGACGATGAGGGGAACTGCTGGCTCACCACGGCCGGCAACGGCGTGTTAGTGTTCGCCCTGGACCAACTCGACTCGCGCATCATGGATAAGTGGGGCGATGCTCCATTGGGAGCGATCAGCTGCCTGCATCCCGACCGCCTCGGACAATTGTGGGTGGGCACCGAACAAGGCATGCTCTTGCGTATGAACGGTGATCTGGTGCAGCGCTATGATCTCCGTTTAGGCGATACGCGCGTGCAGAAAGTCCGCGCCTTGTGTGATGATGGGCGGTTCATTTACGCCGCCACGGACATGACCACCGTCCGCATACCGCTATCCGGTGAAGGGCCACCACGATCCGTTGGGCAGTGGGACCGCATGAGGAACGTATTGAGCCCCATCTCGCCGAACAAGGTGCTGGTGACATTGCGCGGCGGTGGTCTCGTGGGAGCCTACTACGAATTGATGCGTAGCACCGATCCGAAAAACCCGATGCTCTACCCGTATCTCAGCGAACAGCTCGGGAACGGACGCTTCCACCTGCTTTTCGAGGATCCCGACAGTGCCCTATGGATCCAGCGGAACGATGTGCTCTACCGTTGGTACCATCAGCGTCTGGATACCCTTCACGCACTGTGCGATGGTCACGGCACGCGCGTGGTCGGCATGGCCGCGCTGAGCGATGGGACCTTGGTGCTGGGGACGGTCGGCCATGGCCTGCTCTTCCTGCGCGATGGCAAGGTGGTGCGCACACTTCAGCATTCCGACGGGTTGGTCTCCGATCGATGTCACCGCGTGCACGTCACGAACGATACCATCGCATTGGCCACGCCCGAGGGAGTTGACCTGGTGATCGTTGACCCCTCCGCGGACCTCACCATGCGTATCCTGGAACCCGGCACCGACCGCGCACCGGCCTTCGATGCGGTGATGCTCCATGGGGATCTCTATGTGGCCACCGCCAACGGCCTTTACATCACAGGGGCCCTGCTTCCCCATCGGACACCACTTGTGCCACGTCTGTACATCACCCACATCGCCAGCGACGAACGCTCTTTCTCTCCAGGGCGACCCTTCCTGCTGGACCACGACCACGGCTCGCTCGTCGTGGAGGTCACCGTGGTATCCATGGCCCAAAGCATGGGGACCGAGTTCCAATACCGCATCGATGAGGAGAATAAGTGGACCAACAGCAACACCAACGTACTGGCACTTTTCACGCAGCAGCCGGGAGAACATGCGCTGCAGGTGCGGGCGCGTGTTGCGGGGTCAGAGTGGAGCCCTGCTGTGGTCGCACGTTTCGGGGTCATGCCACCTTTCTGGGAGCGCAACCTATACCGTGTTCCGGCCCTGTTCCTACTTGTGCTGGGTGTTTATCTGCTCCTGCGCTTCCTGGCCCAGCGCCGATACCAGAAGCGCCTCGCCCATCTGCGCCAAATGGAAATGCTCTCCGAAGAGCGCCAGCGCATAGCCATGGACCTGCACGACGATCTGGGCGCCGACCTGAGCGGGACCGCCATGCTCGCCGAAGCCGCCCTGCACAGCGGGCAGGAAATGCAGCAGGCCCTGTCCGACACGATCGCGCGCGTGCGCAGCATGTTGCCCAAGGTCGACGAGATCATCTGGGCGCTCGATGCACGCAACGATAACCTCTCGGCGCTCATCGAACACCTTCGTCGTTCGGCATCAAGTCGCACCGGTTCGATGGGGGTCGGGTTCGATTTCGTGGGACCGCACAACTTCACGGACCGGGTGATCAATTCCGGCTTCCGCCGGGTGGCCATGTTGCTCGCGAAGGAATCCGTGATCAACGCATTGAAGCATGCCAAAGCCGACACCATCGCGATGACCATCTCCGTGGATGGTGACCGGTTCATCCTGGAAGTGCAGGACAATGGCCAGGGTATCCGCCTGACCGCTGCGGCGCATTTCCGCCATGGCATAGCCAACATGCGTGCACGCACCAAGCAATTGGGCGGCTCCATCTTGTTCTGCGATGTGAAGCCGCACGGTACACGCGTGGCCATCGACCTGCCCTTGCCAGCGGTACAGGCTGGAACCATGGACGCCGCATAGCCTCGGGACAGATCGAAGAGGCGGTGGGCTAGGCACTCCTCCTTCACACCTTACGCTGGCCGGATACGTCAGTGTATCACCACGATGCTCCGCCGCAGTACAGATCCCAAAGAGCGCAGACCGATAGTGTACATCCCCGGTGCGAGATCGCCGAGTTCGAAGGTGATCGATGCCTCACCGGCCTTGAGCACGTAAGAACGCACGACGCGGCCTTCCGCACTGAGCAGGGTGACGTCGATGTTCTCTTTTAGTACCGCACCCAGCACCAGGGTAGCGCGATCGTGCGTTGGGTTCGGCACAACCGACACCGATGATCCGCCGAACAGCCCGGTCTCGTCCACACCCTCCTGAAGACAGGAAAGGGGCAGGTCGAACGCCTCCTCCTGGTCCGTACGGCTCAGTGAACTTCCTTGATCGGCACTGAAGCCGAGCCCACGTGCCGCGAACACATGCCAGATCAGGCAGTGGTTGGCACCTCCGTAGTTGATACTATCCGCTTGCAAGATCGCATCGCGGCCATCGACGAAACCGGGGCTGCACGGTTGCAGCTTCATGCCATCGATCACCAATCGCATGGCGATGTTGTTGCCGCCGGTGCCATGGTACAGATCCGGATCGAAACCATGCTCCCCGATCAACGCCCAATTAAGGTCCCACAGCATCGTGGTCCATACGAAGCCGATCCCGTGTGGCTGCGAGATGTTGAACTCATCGTTCGTCGCAGCGTAGGTGAAGTCGTTCACGGCCGGATCCGTTGAATACGCCGCAGGCCGAAGCCCCGTGCCCGATACCGGTTCACCCAGCAGGTAGGTGGCGATACCACGCACGTCGCTGCCCTGATCACCGGGCTCCATGGTCAGCATGAGGGCGATCCAATCGCTCCACCCCTCGCCCATCTGCTCAGCGTTCTGCAGGCAATCCGAATTGCCCGGACCGCCGGTGAGCCGGGTCGAGATGCCGTGACCGTATTCATGTGCGATGACACCGTTGTCCAGATCGCTGTCCCACTGGACGGAGGGGCCGGATGCTTGCAACGTGGCGTTCACTGTGCCGGACAGGAGGGTGCCCTTGATCGACGCACCATCGACGTTCGAGATCATCACCACCGGTATGGTGATGGTGGTCGATGTTCCCCCTGCCGCGATCGGGGCACCTGCCTGGTTGTTGGCGATGACGACCGCCGCACCACCGGCGTCCTGTATGGCCTGAGCCTTCACCGTGAACGGGCAGGCACCACGGTCGACCACCACGATCTTCCCGACCAGGTCGGCACCGTTGGTGATGGTGCCGCAACCGTCGTTAACCG
>JBDTNF010000009.1:0-10909 GCA_039933875.1 Flavobacteriales bacterium
CCACCATGTCCACCTTCATGGCCAGGATGTTGTTCACCGTATCCACCAGCGTTTCGCCCTTGCTCACGCTGCTGCCTGACGAACTGAAGTTCACCACGTCAGCGCTCAACCGCTTCTCCGCGAGTTCGAAACTGACGCGCGTGCGGGTGCTGCTCTCGAAAAAGAGGTTGGCGATGGTAATGTCGCGCAGCGATGGGACCCTCTTGATCGGTCGATTGAGGACCTCTTTGAAGCCATCCGCCGTGCGGAAAATGAGCGCGATGTCCTCGGGCGTGAGGTCCTGGATGCCCAGCAGGTGCTCGGTGCTCAGTTGGTCGCTCACGTGTGCGCTGTGGATCTGTGCGAAGGTGGCAGTGGTCGTCCTTCGGTGTTCGACGTGTGCAGCATGACGCGGTCGTGGCCATCGGTCTCCTTCCATTCCACCGTTACGCGTTGGTCGCCAATACTGTCCACCCACTTGCCGACGTAGTCAGGTTGGATGGGCAACTCGCGACTGAAGCGCCGATCGACAAGCACGAGCAATTGCACGCTCGCCGGCCGACCGAATGCCAGCAGTGCATCGAGTCCCGCGCGGATGGTGCGGCCGGTGAAGAGCACATCGTCCACCAGCACGACCCTACGATCGTCGAGCGTGAAGTCGAGTTGCGTGGCGCTGGGCGTGGGTGGCGTGGCGCGTAGGCGGAAGTCGTCGCGGTGGAAGGTGATGTCGAGTTCGCCGTATTCAAGGTTCTCCTTCCCGAGGATGCGCTGTAGTTCGGTACGCAGGCGACGCGCCAACAGAACACCTCGCGGTTGCAAGCCGATCAACGCGGTACCGACCAAGTCGCCGTGATCCTCGATCAGTTGGTGGCACAACCGGCCCACGGTAAGCCCGAAGGCTTTGCTCCCGAGGATGGTGACCGGTTGCATGTGTCGGCGAAGATACCCCGCACCGCGCGATCGACACATTTCGGCCTATTGGTTCCGCAAAACGACGACGGTCTTAGCCAAGCGATCATGAAGCGAACGGTTCCGTTGGTCTGCAACCGCAGCTATGACATCGAGGGCAAAGAAGCTCAGGGATGCCCAAGCTATCCATGACGGCCAAAGATCAAAGCCTACACCTTGAAGGGCATCAAACAACGTCAACAACACATATGGAGACTCCCTTAGTGCGGCTTGTGCTATTGACAATCGTGCACCTGTTGAAGAATGTACAACCTGTATGCGCGCCACATATTTACCTGGTGTCGAACCCGTGAGCCAATGAAAGAGGATGAAGTAAAAATGACCGAGAATGGACGCGACTATTCCGCGCTCATCAGCAATTGCGGCATGGGACAGCAATGCCCCACCAGCGCCAAGTACGATGACGTCCACAATTATAGCCAGCAGACGTTTCTCAAGAGAGCTAACCGGCTTCACTAGGTCTGGTCTTTCGCCCAAACTAACGATACTCCGACCAAACAACTCCCCATCTGGTATCCATGAACGTCGAAGCCCCGACAGGGTCGGGGCTTCGTTCGATCATTGTTGGTAAAAGGACTAGGCCTCTTCTTCGCCATCCTCTTCGTCGACCTTCTCTTTCTTCTTTGTCTTGGTGGCGCGCTCCTTCGTTTCCATGGCGCTCTTCAGGTCGCCCAGGACGCTCAGGTCGCCCAAGGTGCTCTTCTCCACCTTGTCGTTCACGCTCTTCACTGAAGCGGAAGGACCGGCACCTGCACCCTCCTTGCGGGGAGCACGTTTGGTGCCTGCACCAGCGGTCGGGGCCGATGCCATCTCCTCATCACCTTCCTCGAAGGTGCGGGTGTGGCTCAACACGATGCGACGCGCTTCGCCATTGAACTCGAGCACTACGAAGGGCAGTTTCTCTTCGAGTTCGGCTTTGCTGCCGTCGGCCTTCATCAGGTGCTTCAGGCTTACGGTGCCTTCAACCCCATAGGACAGGCTCACGATGAAGTTCTGGCCATTGCGGCCGGTGAGGGTGCCCTCGTGGGTGCTGCCCGGTGTGAACACCGTGGCGAACACCTCCCAAGGATTCTCCTCCACTTGCTTGTGCCCGAGGCTCAGGCGACGGTTGTCCTTGTCGACTTCCAGCACCATCACTTCGATGTCGTCACCCACGTTGCAGAACTCGCTGGGGTGCTTGATGCGCTTGGTCCAGCTTAGGTCGCTGATGTGGATCAGGCCGTCGACGCCTTCCTCCAACTCGGCGAAGATGCCGAAGTGTGTGAAGTTGCGGACCTTGGCGGTGTGCTTGCTGCGCAGCGGGTACTTGAACTCGATATCGGCCCAAGGGTCGGCGGCGAGTTGCTTCATGCCCAGGCTCATTTTGCGCTCCTCGCGGTCGATGTTCAGGATCACGCACTCGATCTCCTGTCCTTCCTTCAGGAAGTCCTTCGGGCTGCGCAGGTGCTGGCTCCAACTCATTTCGCTCACGTGCAGCAGGCCTTCCACACCGGGGGCCACTTCCACGAACGCGCCGTAGTCGGTGATCACCATCACCTTGCCTTTCACTTTGTCGCCAGCATTGAGGTCGGCGCTCAGGGCATCCCAAGGATGGCTGGTCAGTTGCTTCAGGCCGAGGGCGATGCGACGCTTCTCGTCGTCGAAGTCGAGGATCACCACATTGATCTTCTCGTCGAGCTTCACCACTTCTTCGGGGTGGCTCACACGGCCGTAGCTCAGGTCGGTGATGTGGATCAACCCATCGACACCGCCCAGATCCACGAACACGCCGTAGCTGGTGATGTTCTTGACGGTACCCTCCAGCACCTGGCCTTTCTCGAGGCCGCCGATGATCTGCTTCTTCTGGGCTTCCAGTTCAGCTTCGATCAGCGCTTTGTGCGAGACCACCACGTTCTTGAACTCCTGGTTGATCTTCACGACCTTGAACTCCATGTTCTTACCTACGAACTGGTCGTAGTCGCGGATCGGCTTCACGTCGATCTGTGAACCGGGCAGGAAGGCCTCGATACCGAACACGTCAACGATGAGGCCACCCTTGGTGCGGCACTTCACGAAGCCCGTGATGATCTCGTTGGTCTCCATGGCGTGGTTCACCTTGCCCCAGGCATTGTGCACACGCGCCGTCTTGTGGCTGATGACCATCTGGCCACCCTTGTCCTCCTGCTTCTCGATGTAGACCTCCACCTGGTCGCCCAGCGCGAGATCGGTCTTGTAGCGGAACTCACTGATGGGGACCACACCTTCGGACTTGTAGCCGATGTTGATCACCACTTCCTTCTTGTTCATGCCCACGACCGTACCCATGAGCACTTCCTTCTCGGAGATGCTGCTGAGGGTATCCTCATAGGCCTTTTCCATCTGCTCGCGCTGTGAGGCGGAGATGGCCTTCTTGTCATCCTCGATGATCGCCCAATCGAAATCGGCGGGCGGTTCGCGAAGGGTGACCTTGTTATTCTCTACGGTTGCCATTGAATTCTACTCCTGCTTGTATCCCGGACCGAGGGGGTGCCGACCGGGAGGGTTATGTTGGCCCACGACACCCCTGCGTGAGCTTCCCAAATGGGGCCGCAAATGTAGTGGTTCCCTGATGATTAGCTAATTAGCTGATGGGGCGATGTGCTGATAGACAGCTCTCACCGAAGCTGTTGGGGTACTTTTGGCTCTGGTAGGGCCCCATCAGCTAATCAGGCCATCGCCACATCAGCTAATCGTCTCTCGTGCGCGCTTTCGAGATCCCCACCCACTACCGCAGCAACCTGATCGGCCGTCTGAAGGCATGGCGCAAGGCCCAGGACCCCAAGAAGAAGGACCTCAGCCCCACCCTGCTGGACCTTGGCACGGTGCGGTTCATCCTGGCACGGCACTTCGGCTTCTGCTACGGGGTGGAGAACGCCATCGAGATCAGCTACCAGGCCATCGAGGAGAATCCCGGCAAACGGATCTTCCTCCTGAGCCAGATGATCCACAACCCGGAAGTGAACGCCGACCTCGAGAGCCGGGGGCTTCGGTTCATTCAGGACACCCATGGGCAGATGCTCATGGATTGGAACGAGTTGACCGCGGACGACATCGTGATCATCCCTGCGTTCGGGACGACGTTGGAGACCGAGGCGCGACTGAAGGCCATCGGCATCGATCCGTTGAAGCACAACACCACCTGCCCCTTCGTGGAGAAGGTGTGGAAGCGCAGCGCCCAACTCGGCACACAGGACTACACGGTGATCATTCACGGAAAGGCGGCGCACGAGGAGACGCGAGCCACCTTCAGCCATACGGCTCAAGGTGCACCGGCAGTGGTGATCAAGGACATGGAGCAGGCGCAGGAGTTGGGGCGGATCATCCTCGGCGAGCTGCCCTTGGAAAGCTTCGCGGAATTGTTCGGCAGCAAATGCACTCCGGAATTCGCCCCGTCTAAGGATTTACAGCGCATCGGCGTGGTGAACCAGACCACGATGCTGGCCACCGAAACGCAGGCCATCGCGGATCACCTGAAGCAGGTGATGGTGAAGAAATATGGCGACGCGGCATTGGGCCAGCACTTCGCCGATACCCGCGACACGCTCTGCTACGCCACCAACGACAACCAGGACGCGACCAACGAACTGCTGAAGCAGGAAGCCGACCTGGCCTTGGTCGTGGGCGGATACAACAGCAGCAACACAAGCCATCTTGTGGAACTGCTCGAACGCAAGTTCCCGACCTACTTCATCAATGGCGACAAGGAACTGCTGAGCGCCGTTGAGATCGAGCACTTCAACTACCCGACGCACAAACTGGAACGCACGAAGAACTGGCTACTGGAGAAGAGGCCAGTGACGATCATCCTCACCAGCGGCGCGAGTTGCCCGGATACATTGTTGGACCGAGTGATGCTGAAGGTGCTGGGGTTTGTGGAGGGGGTGAAGGATCCTCTTCAAGTCGTAGAGACCATGGTCAACTGAACGGGCACATGAGCGTTTGGCGACGAAAGGCAATAAAGTGCGTTCCAGAGCTGCACAAGGAGTTCGAAGATCCTGAGGCGACTATTCACACCGTCTTTTCAGAATTACAACCGGCCCTAGAAACCGCCCACAAAAACGGAGACGTAGCTACGGCTCGCCGCATCTACGACTTCGCGTTCTGGTGTTTCACAAGCAAAGAGAAAATGCTTTGGAACGCAGCCGGAGTAGCTTTCTATGAACATCTCGGCGACCACGAATCGACGGCAAAGCATTTCACGCAGTTCGTTGATCGCACGCTCTATCTTGAAATACAACCCTTGCTGGCGGCGGCACTCGGGGAAGAAAAAATGCAAGAGTTGAATCTCCGATACGGGATCAGATCTGCACAGAGCCGCGAGTAATCACGCCTCCGTCACCTCCCCAAGCACCTTGACCACCTCACCCAATGCGATGTCGAACTGCTCGTGTGAACTAAGGTCGCTGTTGTCGATCTCGATCGCGTCGGGCGCTTTGATCAGCGGGTCAGCCTCGCGCTTGGTGTCGTCCTCGTCACGGCGCTCGATATTGTCCAGCACGCTCGCGTAATCCACTTCCACGCCACGGCCTTTCAGTTCGTTGTAGCGTCGCATAGCCCGCACTTCAGGGCGCGCGGTCATGTATAGCTTCACTTCCGCATCAGGGAAGACCACCGTGCCAATGTCCCGGCCGTCCATCACCACACCCCGCTCCTTCCCCATCGCCTTCTGGATCTCGACCAGCTTGGCACGCACCTCGGGCACCGGACTTACGAGGATCACGTGTCGGCTCACCTCCATGCTGCGGACCCTGTGTTCCACGTTGTGGCCATCGAGCCAGGTCTCGCTGCGTTGCGTCGCGTCGTCGTGCTTGAATCCGATGTGGATGTTCGGCAGCACGCGCAACAGGTTGGCCTTGTCCAGTTTGCCGTCGATCACCAGGCTGTTCTCGATCACGTAGAGCGCAACGGCCCGGTACATGGCGCCGCTGTCGATGTAGGTGTAATGCAGGTGGTGCGCCAACTGTTTGGCCAGCGTGCTCTTGCCGCAACTGCTGAAGCCGTCTATGGCGATGTTGATGCGCTTCACCGTTCCCCTGTCGGCGGTGAAGTTAGCGGGAAGGCCTTTGGGCTAGGACTTCTTGAAATCCGCGAACCTGCAGGCCAGCGTGAAGGTGTTGCTGACGGCCGCCAGGTTGAATTGTGAGTAGGCGTAGCTGATGTGGATCTTGCTCACGCGCAGGCCCACGCCAAAACTCACACCTGTGATCGCCGGCTTATCCGGCAGCACCAATTCCTTGTGGCGGCGGAAGTTGTAGGCCACCCGGAGCATGAAGTTCTTTCCTAACAGGATCTCCGCACTGGGCACGGCATGCAGCAAGGTCCGTTCCACCCCGTTCGGTTCATCCACGATCGTTTCGCCGGTCGTGGGGTCGATCGTCACCGTTGCGTTCGGATCGTCGTAGGTGAGGTTCCACTTCTGCAACTGCTCCATCATCAGCCCCAGACGGAACGGGGCATGTTTGAATTTGTATGTGACACCGAGCATCACCTGGAACGGCAGCTTCTCGCGTTGTTCGGTATAGGTGGATGTCTGGTAACCGATGTTGCGCAACAAGCCCGACACCGTGAGGCCGAGCTTGCGCTTGACGAATACGCCACCAAGGTCAGCAGCCCATGCCGTCGCCGTATAAGTATCGAGGTTGCTGGTGATGAATTTCACGTTCGCCCCAACGCTGAACAGACTGTCCACCGGATGTGCCGCACCTATCTGGACCACATACTCACCGGCCTTGAACTCGCCGATCTCCGCACCGGTGTCGTCCGTCCGTTTGAAAGTGCCATAGTCCACGTACTGCATGGTACCCGAAAAGGTGGTGCCGATGCTGTCGCAGTGGTGCGCGTAGGAAGCATACCCCACATTGATGCCATCCATGTAGGGCAGGTAGCTCAATGCCACCTGGCGGCTCATGTCGCGGTTCAACAGCGCCGGATTGAAGATGCCCAGGTTGATGTCGTTGTCGTAGACCGCGATGTAGTTGCCGCCCAATGCCGAGGACCGCGCTGAACTGGGGATATCCAGCACACGGAACGAGGTCTGGCCGCCAAGCTGCGCGTGGGAGGCGAGAACAGTGAGAAGGAGGAAAACCGAGAGGGTATGCCGACGGAGCTGCATGCGCGATGGGAACGCAAGATAACGGTGGCTAGTATCCGCCCGGCAGGATCGACCTTCCCGCCTACATTCGTCAGGCATGAAGGTTCGCATGATCTGGTGTCTGACGGTACTGTGCGCGTGCGGTTCGGGCACTCACCTGTCGAACCGTTCGCATCAGGAGATCCGCACGGCGCAGACGAGGATCCGGTGGACCCGGCCTGGGCCGATCACCGTTCACGAGGTGGACAACGAGGGCACGTTCCACCGCGATAAGGACTATACCGGGGCCACTGACACGTCGGCACCTCCCCCAACCGAGGCCGGAACTGTCCATCACTCTTCACCCGTCCAAGGCTCGACCCAAGGCAGCGACGAGACGTTGAACGCAGATGTAATCGAGGCAAAGCCGGGTTCATACCACGGCTACGGACTACCCAAACCTTCCTATCCGGGATCTACTACTCAGAGCGTTGTGACGGCCACCCATTCGCCCGCAGACAGCGATATGGCCCGCTCGGAGAGACCGATGAACAAGCTGGCAGTGGCTGCTTTCATCGGATGCATGATCGGTTTGATCGGCGGAATATTCCTCCCGGCCCTCTGGACACTGGTGCTCGTTGGCTTCGTTCTAGGCATCATCGCTTTGATCCAGATCGGCCATCGCAACGAGCGTGGAAGGGGCTTCGCCATCGCCGCGATCGTTATACTGGTCGCATGGTTCATCCTGATCCTGCTGGTTCTGGGGAACGGAGTGTGACCGCTACTGCTTCCGGTAAAGCAGCGACCCATCACCATAACTAAGGAACCGATAGTCGTTCTTCAGCGCGTGGTCGTAGACATTCCGCCAGTCCTTGCCTAGAAAGGCAGCGACGAGCAGCAGCAGGGTGCTCTGTGGTTGGTGGAAATTGGTGACAAGCGCATCGGCGAAGCGGAATTGATAGCCCGGAGCGATCAGCAACCGTGTGGATCCGACCAGGCGTTGCTCGCTGTTCGAACGGACCAAGGCGATGACGGCTTCGAGCGCGGTCAGTGCATTTGGAAGTAGATCGTCACCATGGCCATAGGGCTCCCATTGGTCGATATCCATCTCTTCTCCTGCCCGGCCTTGCAGGATCATGACCCCATGCCAGTAGATGCTCTCCAGCGTGCGAAGCGCGGTGGTGCCCACAGGAACGATCGGCGCTTCGCCAAGCTGAGCCACGAACCGTTCCAACGCGGTAAGCGGGATACGCACCTGCTCACGATGCATGGAGTGGCCCTCCATGCGCTCACTGCTCACCGGGAGAAAGGTCCCCGCACCCACATGCAATGTGAGTTCAGTGGTGGCGATATTCCGCGGTGCAAGTCCGGCCAACACGCGATCCGTAAGGTGAAGGCTTGCTGTAGGCGCCGCGACCGATCCCTCGTGCTTCGCGAATACCGTGTTGTATCGCTCCTTGTCCGGCTCGGTGGCAGCGCGCTTCATATAAGGCGGAAGCGGAACAAGACCGGTGCGATCCAGCACCTGTGCGAAGTCCATCTCACCGGGCGCCCAGGAGAACAAGACGCGTTCGGCAGCCACCCGTTGCGCGTTCAGCGTCACTCCATCGATCGTCGTTGTCAGCGTCTCACCGTCCTTCCAACGTTTCGCGTTGCCGATGAAACACTGCCACTCGCTCCTGCCCTGCTCACGGAACGCCTGCTCCACGGGTTTCCCATGGGCAGGTTCCAGACAGAGTAACTCGATGCGCGCGCCGGTGGACCTGTGCATGACGATCCGTGCGTTCACCACGCGCGTATCGTTCAATACGAGCAGGGCGTTCTCCGGAAGCAGCTCGGGCAGAGCCCGGAAGACATGATCGCTGATCACGCCATCGCGGTACACCAGCAGCTTGCTGGCATCGCGCCCTGTCAGCGGCTGTTGTGCGATGCGCGCTTCGGGCAGCGCGTAAGTGAAGTCGGCGATCGAAAGGTCGCGAGGGTGCATCCGGCGCGAAGATGGACAGCCATGTGCATATGACCACATGGTCACATGGCAAAGTGCCTATGCCACCTGCAACGCCCGCTCCACCTTCTCCTTCAGTAGTGCATGCTTCACCACCTCGATCATCTCAGTGACGTAGTGGAAACGCATGCCACGGGTGTAGCGCGCATCGATGTCCTCGATATCCTTGCGGTTGTCGGCGCTGAGGATGATCTCCTTGATGCCGGCCCGTTTGGCGGCGAGGATCTTTTCCTTGATACCACCGACCGGCAGCACACGACCACGCAGGGTGATCTCGCCCGTCATCGCGACGAACTTGCGCACCTTCTGCTGGGTGAACGCGCTGGCGATGCTCGTGAGCATGGTGATGCCCGCTGATGGACCGTCCTTCGGTGTGGCGCCTTCGGGCACGTGAACGTGCACGTTCCACCGCTTGAAGACATCGGCGTCAATGCCGATGATGTCGCTATGCGCCTTGAGGTACTCGAGCGCGATGATGGCGCTCTCCTTCATCACATCGCCCAGGTTGCCGGTGAGCGTTAGCTTACCCTCGCCCTTGGTGATGCTGGTCTCGATGAAGAGGATGTCACCACCCGTAGGCGTCCAGGCCAGGCCGGTCACCACACCGGCCACGTCGTTGCCCTGGTACTTGTCGCGGGCATGACTGGGTCCGTAGATCTTCACCATGTCCTCAATGCCGATCGTGATGCTGTGCTTCTGCTTCAGCGCGATCTGCTTGGCGCGGTAGCGCACCAACTTGGCGATCCGCTTCTCCAGCGTGCGCACGCCGCTCTCGTCGGTATACTGCTCTATGATCTCCTCCAGCAATCCCGGTGCGAGCTTCAACTGCTTCGGCTTGATACCGTTCTCTGTGAACTGCTTGGGCAACAGGTGGCGCATGGCGATCTCCAGCTTCTCCTCCTGCGTGTAGCCGTTCACCTCGATGATCTCCATGCGGTCGCGCAGGGCCGGGTGGATGGTACTGAGGCTGTTGGCCGTGGCCACGAACATCACGCGGCTCAGGTCGTATTCGATCTCGACGTAGTTGTCGTAGAAATGGCTGTTCTGCTCGGGGTCGAGCACTTCCAGCAGGGCACTGGCAGGGTCGCCATGGAAGTCCTTGCCGACCTTGTCGATCTCATCGAGCACGAAAAGGGGGTTGCTGGTACCGGCCTTCTTGATGCTCTGCATCAGGCGGCCCGGCATCGCGCCGATGTAGGTTTTCCGGTGGCCACGGATCTCGGCCTCATCATGCAGGCCGCCAAGGCTCATGCGTACATACTTGCGACCCAACGCTTCGGCCATGCTCTTGCCCAAACTGGTCTTGCCAACACCGGGAGGCCCATAGAGGCAGATGATCGGCGCTTTCATGTCGCCCTTCAGCTTGAGCACGGCGAGATGCTCGATGATGCGCTCCTTCACCTTGTCCAGGCCGAAATGATCGCGGTCCAGGATCTTCTGGGCGTTCTTCAGGTCGAACTTGTCATTGCTGTATTCGCCCCAAGGCAGGTCGAGCAATAGCTGCACATAGCTGTACTGCACGCTGAACTCCGCACCGGCCGGGTTCATGCGTTGCAACTTCAGCATCTCCTTGTCGAAGCTCTCGCTCACCTTCTTCGTCCACTTCTTCTTAGCGGCCTTGGTGCGCATCTCGTCGATCTCCTGTTCGATCGGGTTGCCGCCCAATTCGTCCTGGATCGTCTTGATCTGCTGATGCAGGAAGTACTCGCGCTGCTGGCGGTCCACCTCCGTGCGCACCTTGCTTTGGATCTCGTTCTTCATCTGGAGCATCTGCAGCTCCTTCGTCAGGTGTGCGAGCAACAGGCTGGCACGCTCGCGCAGGTCGGCCACCTCGAGCATCTTCTGCTTCTCGGCCACCTCCGCGTTCA
>JBDTNF010000010.1:0-5431 GCA_039933875.1 Flavobacteriales bacterium
CCGTTCAAGAGCACATCGACGCTGTAAGTCCCTGCGCTGCTGACTGTGAAGGAGGAGCCGGTGCTTCCGTCCTGCCACAGGTAGGTGGCCCCGGGTTGCGCGACGTTCAAATTCACTGTCGCGCCAGCGCACAGCGTTTGATCAGGCCCGAGGCTGGCCACCGGCAATGGGTTGTAAGCGACGTTGATCGCATCACTCGCCGAACAGCCGTTCAAGAGCACATCCACGCTGTAAGTCCCAGCACTGCTGACCGTGAAGGAGGAGCCCGTGCTTCCGTCCTGCCACAGGTAGGTTGCTCCGGGTTGGGCGACGCTCAGGTTCAGCATAGCACCGGCGCACAGCACTTGATCGGGCCCGAGGCTGGCTACCGGCAATGGGTTGAAAGCAACGTTGATCGCATCGCTCGCTGAACAGCCGTTCAAGAGCACATCCACGCTGTAAGTCCCTGCGCTGCTGACTGTGAAGGAGGAGCCGGTGCTTCCATCCTGCCACAGGTACGTGGTCCCGGGTTGCGCGACGTTCAGGTTCAGCGTAGCACCAGCGCACAAAGTCTGATCCGCCCCAAGGTTGGCCACTGGCGAGGGGTTGTAGTTCACACTAGCTGCGTCGCTGGCGGTGCAGCCGTTGAGGGTCACATCCACATCATAGACACCCGCACTTGAAACGGTGTAGGTGGGTCCTGTTGAACCATCCTGCCAGAGATAGGTCGCTCCAGGTGTGGTCGCGTCAAGCACCGCCTGGATACCTGCACAAAGGGTCTGGTCAGGACCGATATCCACGACCGGCATCGGATTGTAGGCGACATCGATCGCATCACCGGAGGAGCAGCCACCCACCCAAACAGTGACACTATACGTGCCAGGACCGGTGACTGTGTAAGAGGGTGTGTTGCTTCCGTCCTGCCAGATATATGTGGCACCCAGTTGGAACACGTTCAGGTTCAAGTTCTGGCCAGTGCAGAGCGTCTGGTCCGGTCCAAGATCAACCACCGGCACAGCGTTGTAGTTCACAGTGATGGCATCGTTCGCTGTGCATCCGTTCGCGGTAACGGCGACGTTGTAATTGCCCGCTCCGGTCACGACATAGTCTGATGCCGTGCTACCATCCTGCCACAGGTAGGTGGCACCAGGCGAGGCCGCGTCCAGCACGAGACTCTGCCCGGTGCAGAGAAGCGCGTTCGGACCAAGGTTAAGGGGGGGTAGAGGCGTGACGGTCACGTCCACCGCATCGGTAAGCACCACATTGGCTGAGATGACGACATCGTCGAAGCCGAGATCATTTCCCACGCCCCATCCCGATGAAACCTGCACGCAGAAATCAGCGCTCGTGACACCTGGGGGGGCGGTCCACGAAGTGGTGAGCGTTTGCCAGGTGGCCTGTGCGGCCGGTGGCGTCAGGTCCGCACCGGTCCAGACATTGTTCACATACCAGGAGATCGTTGGGGGATTCGATGATGCCAAAGAGGCGGCCCTACAACTGATGGTGTAGGTCTGACCTGGACAAACAGGCAGGGTTTCGCACCAGAACTTCCAACCCGGTTGCATCCACCCAGCGTTCACTAGCAAGAACTGCCCGTTCCCAGTTCCGCTCCATTGAGGGTGATAGGCCGCTGCATTCGAGCCGATCCAATAGTTGCCGTCCGTAGTGAGCGTGCTGTTGTAGGTATAGGCGGTTGTGAACCCGGTATTGCCCGAACTGAAGCTGCCGTTCACCGCCAAGTTGCCACTTGGGTAGGTGACTTGACACGTGTAAGTGCCCGAGGCATTGACGGTAGTGTTCTGTGTTAAAGCTCCATTGCTCCACAGGTAGTTGGGGAATCCGGCTGGGCCATGCAACGTCACGGTCTGGCCCTGACAGATGGTCGTGTCCGGATCAATGGTGATCGAGCAGGGCTGGGACCAAACAGGGATACTCAGGGAACACAACGCCCAGAGCAGGCCAAAGGCCTTCCGTCCGGAGGGGCGTTGCTGGGCTATCATCTGTTGCGCTTCGCGCAAAGTTCGGACCATTGGC
This sequence comes from Flavobacteriales bacterium, assembly GCA_039933875.1. Classification (GTDB taxonomy): domain Bacteria; phylum Bacteroidota; class Bacteroidia; order Flavobacteriales_F; family PHOS-HE28; genus PHOS-HE28. The sequence continues at coordinate 2,014 of JBDTNF010000010.1, forward strand.
CGAACTGGGGGGCATCCCCCGGGAACATGTTTCAACGGGCGATGAACACCCGATTGACGCCTTCCAGGCGCAATTCGTCCGCCCGGAGGAAGACACGCCCCAAATTTCCCCGGACCCGCTCGCACCGACGATCACTCGTGGCGTCGTATCCGACCGTGTTGAAACAAACCGTCCCATCAGTGTCGCAGCGGTCGCGCAGGGCATGGGCGAACCCCGGGGTATCCGCGCCACGCGCGAGGTCCAGGTCGTCGAACAGGTCCACTACCACCAGGTCGAACCGGTCCCGCATAGCGTGTAGATGGATGGTCGCATCCCCTTGGATCACAGTCAACGAGGTTATCCCGTCAAGGCCGAACAAGTCGCGGCCAAGTTGGATCATCGCGGGATCCAACTCCACTGCGGTGATCGCGCACTTGAGCCCTAGTTCGTTGCGCAGGATGTGGGGAACACTTCCGGTGCCCAGCCCGAGCAAGAGCACGCGGCCTGGCGGGTTCGCCTTGAGGTTCAGGTGCTCGAAGGTCCTCTGCCAGACGCGATGCAAGCTGCCAAACGACTGGTTCCCGTTTGCCGTGTTGGTGACCAATCGCCCTCGTTCCCACCGGGCCTCGATCGGGCCGAACAGGCCATTGACGCGTGCTTCGTTAAGTGGCCAGAGCCAGCTCAACGCGCTTCGTACGAGGCTCTTCTTCACTCCGCAAAGATGCCCCGAGCGGGTCATGCGCCGTACTTTCGCGCCCCTTTGAAAGCAATCACCGGATACAAGCTTCGTAAACTCTTCAAGTATGCCCTTGTGACGGCGGTCGTCGCTTGGGTGCTCACGCTGTTCAGCGGTGATCGGGTGGGGCCGCTGCTCGGTGCTTGGGCATTGCTCGGTTTGTGGACCGGGGTATTGGAGGAGTTCCTTTTCGGCCGCCGGTTCCGTGCGCTGGCCATTCCGTTGCAGTTCCTGGGCAAAGTGCTGCTGGTGAATTTGCTCACAATCGCGCTCATTCTTTTCGCGTATTCGCTGGATTCCGATCGATTCGAACTGATCACGACGAAGCAGCCCTACCGTGTGTATGAGATCTTCGCCATGCCGCAGTTCTATCACCTCCTACTGCGCGTGGTCGTGGTCACCTCCATAGCGATCCTGGTGGTGCAGGTGGAAGAGCTCATGGGACGCCGGATGTTCCTGGGGTTCCTGCTCGGTCGCTATGAGCGCCCGAAAGCGGAGGAACGGATCGTGCTCACCATGGACCTCGTCGGCTCCACTGCCTTGGCCGAGCGTCTGGGTGACCTCACGTATTTCCGTTTCCTCAACTACACCTATTCGCTGATGACCGATGCGGTGTTGCGGAACGAGGCCGATATCCACAAGTACGTGGGCGACGAGGTGATCTTCACATGGCCCATGCGCGTGGGGGTGCGTTACGGGAACTGCATGGACCTCTACTTCGATATCATGGCCCGGATCAAGGCCAACGAGAACGACCTCAAGCGCGAGTTCGGAGCGGTGCCCCAGTATCGAGCGGCCTTGCACGGCGGAAGGGTGATCTCCGCGCAAGTGGGACACATCAAACGCGTGATCGACCTGAGCGGTGATGTCATGAACAGCGTTTCACGCATGCTCGGCCTGGCCAAATTGATGAAGACGGATATCCTTGTCTCTGCGGAGTTGTTGGAGCGGATGCCCAAGGTTGGAGATCGCTTCACAGTGGGTCCGCAGCATACGGTCCCGGTGAAAGGCAAGCGTCGCGAGGTGCGTGTGCATGAACTCTCCCGGATGCGTGAAATGGACTGACACGGATGCGATGCCTTCCGATCATAGTGCTGTTCGCGCACGCCACGTTCGTGAGTGCACAAGACCCTGTGCCTTTCACCACCGCGGCCGATCGGTTCATGGTTTTCGCGAACGGACGTTTCGAGAAGATGGAGCCGCGGCCGCCGCAACGCGTCTTTCCGATGGACGAGCAGGTCGTTTACCTGGACTTCGAAGGCCGGATGAAGATCTTTCTTGCGGAAGGCAGGCGCCTGTATTTGCTGCAAGAAGGCGGAGTGGGAGAGGTGAGGACCACGCGCCATCGGATCGTGTGGAACAGCCGCGATACACTGAAGACGCTTCGCGATGGACATGCTGCCATGCTCGCCCGGAACGTGGAGCGATTCACCGTTTCGGATAGCCTGGTCGTTGTGCATGACAGCGCTCAGCATGAACTGAATGTGCTCTGGCGCGGCCGCACCATCCCGTTGGCGGTGTTGGAGCAGGGCAGTGCGATGCCGCAATGGAATCAGGCCAGCAATACGATCACCTTCTTCAACAAGGAAGCGCGCAGCCTGTTCCTCTTCTACCGGGGTGCATTGCGCGTGTTGTGCGATAGTACCGATGTCGGCATCGTCGCCACAGGCGGAGACCTTGTCGGCTACTGGGACGGCAACAAGCGTGAGTTCAGGGCTATGTACAAGGGTACGGACCGCTTCCTTTCCGACCTGCGTCCTGTGAGCGCCAAAGCGGGGGAGGGCATCATGGGCTTCGTGGATGGAACAGGCATGCTCAAGTGTTTTGCCGATGGAGAGGTGCACACACTGACCCGTGAGATGCCAAGTGCGTATTGGGTTCAGGACAGCCTTCTGCTGTTCGTCGAGGATGGTGGGCTGCGACTGTTCCGGTCAGGTGGGGTGGCGAAGGTGGAGAACTATGTACCCGAACGCTGGCAGGTCCAAGGTGGGGACCTTGTTTATCTGGACATCAACAGGGAATTGCGCGGTATAAGCCAGGGCGAGCGGGTTCGCTATGGTTCGGAGGCGAACATCGCCACCTTCGATCTGTTCGGGGAGTCACTTTTCTACCCGAGCCCCACGGGGCTGATGACCGTGGTGCGCAAGGGAAGGACCTACGCGTTCTGAACGGTCGCTGCCCGGCCTTCCGGTACTACGGGCATGGCATCTTCGTGCTCGATGGTCCAGAGGCTCGTTGTGTGTCGCTTTCCCTTCAGGGCGATGCTGCCTATCTCCCGCACAGCGAACTTCGCCTGTGGACGCAACAGATCCAACAGTTCCCTGGACATCAGGTTGTCGACACCATGTGCATTGCAACTGTTCTGTATCCGTGCAGCGGTGTTCACCACATCACCGCTGAAGATGCGTTCCTTCTTCACTAAACCCACTTCGCCGGTGGTCACCTGCCCGTAGTGGAAACCCGCTTTGAAAGCAGGCAACAGCCCATAGCGCTGCTCATAGTGTTTCGCTCGTCGCTGCAGTTTCGCGCGGATATCCAGGAAGCAACGAATGCAACGCAACCGTCCCACCCCACGCCGCAAGGGCCAGCTCACGCTGATCTCGTCGCCCACATATTGGTAGATCTCCCCACGGGAGTAAACGATGGGATCCGTGATGTCCGCGTATAGTTCGTTGAGGAGCTGGAAGTACTTCACATGCCCAA
>JBDTNF010000011.1:0-11464 GCA_039933875.1 Flavobacteriales bacterium
CACCAGTTTGTCATAAAGCGCGACTCGCCCACTGGGTGGGCCCTTGGGGTTCTTGTTGGTAGCCATTGGGATGGTCTAGATGAAACTTCTTTTGCGCAGCTCTTTCACATAATCCCGGGTTCCTTCCTTTCCGTTCGCGACGGGGATCACACACCAGTTACCCCTTCGGCGGTGGGAAGCTTTCGTTGCCGAAAAGTACGCCGGACCCTGCTCACTACCATTCTTCCCGCTCAATCTCAAGAGTGCCAGCCAGCAGGCAGGCACTCGCATTCAAGGATCACGCAACAGATCCCCGACCGATACCTCGTTGTACGTGGCGAATTCGCGCACAAAGACCACCGTTTTCCCATCCGGCGTGAACGCCACGAAATTCTCGTACTGGTCCGCTGATTTGATCGAAGGTGGAAGTTTCCTCGGTTCTGTCCAACCCGTGTCGGTGCGTTGCACGATCCAGAGGTCGGAAGGTCCACGGTCCTTTTTCGCATCGAGATCCGACACGTCAAGGAGCATCAGGTGGCCATCGGGACTGGGCGTGCCGCCCCAGACATAACGTACCGGTTCCAAGTTGCGCCATGGTTCGATCAGGGGGTCGGCCTGTGATGCACCCAATGCTAGATCCGTCCCAGCCGGAAGCAGCCGATGCTCGGTCGTCATCCGATCTGGTCCCGTGGAAGCGAAGTGAAGTACACCGTGCCTGTCGAACCACGGGCCGGAGTGGTAGTTGCCCAAGGTGGTCGGTGCAAGCATGGGCTGCGGCGCACCAAAGCCGCCTTTCTCTCACTCCACGTACCACAGGTTCGCGCTTGGGTGACTCGATGTATCGCCCGGGATGGGTCGGTAGGAGGTGAACACCACGACGCTGCCATCTGGTGAGGGTGCGGGATATAGATCGGAGGTGTTCTTCGCACCAAAGTGCACCATGGATGGTTCGCTCCAGCCGAGGGGAGTGCGCATCGACAGGAACATGCGGAAATCCTCAGCGTCAGCCCGAACCTGCCTGAAGAACCAGAACTCCGAGCCATCGGCCGAGAACTGCCCGCAGAACACGTTCGAGTCCTTCTTGGTAATTGTTCCTGGTCCAAAGACCGCGGGCCACGGCTGCGCTGAAACTCGCAGTGGCGCGCATAGCAAACCGATCAGTGTTATTCCGAATAGCGGTGTGAATGTGGTGATGCGCATTCTGTAGGCGTGCAAGCTCCTTTCAACAAAACTATGCCTGAAGGTATGGCTCGATCTCTCGGATGGTCTGGCGGTTGGGATCGAGATGGACCGCCTGCTCATGTGAGCAATAGTCCGTTACACCGGGCCGTCTCCCGTCCTGAAACAACGCAAACACATGAAAAAGAACTACGCTCTTTCGTTCGCTGGAATTCTGGCCTTTACCATACAGGGGCTGCTTGTCAGTACGAGCCCGGCGAATAGCAACGCGTGCAGTGCGAAAGTGCGGTTAAATGCCATCTTCCTTTCGTTCGATGTGTCGCGCTCGGATGTCAACGGGAAATGAGGAAGCGTCTGTTCACACTCGATCCTTGCCGGTCCTTCACCTGTGCCAGATAGAGTCCTTCCGCCCATGCGGAGACGTCAATGATCGACGCGGCGATTCCGATGTACACGGTCCGTCCATGTGAGTCAATGATCGTGACCGTAGCACTGCCAGCGCCGGATATTGTCAGCTGACCCGATGTTGGATTCGGGAAGAGCAGCGGCGTTGCTCCATTCGTACTCTCTTCTTCGACAGCCGTGGAGATATCACCGCATAAGCGCGCCGTGAATATGGCGCGGTCGGTGTATTGCCACAGCACATCATCGAAGGCGGGTTGGCCCACGATACCGGAAGCACGACCGGTGAAGTAGAGGCAACCACCGCCCACGACATCCAGAGCGCGGCCTTGACCAGGTGCATAGCGCTTCACCCATTGCACCGCACCGGCCGGATCGTATTTCGCCAGGAAGACCGCTTCGTTGCCGAAGGGTGGCAATGTGATACTGTCGAACACCGTGTTGGGGCCATCGTCAGCCTGGCCGGTCACATAGCTGTTGTTATCAGCATCCATGGCAAGTCCATAGGCATGATCGACTTGCGGACCACCTGCGTGGTGTACCCATATGGGATGTCCGCTGCCATCATAGCGGGCAAGGAACACATCGGTGCCGCCGTTGGGTACTACGCTTGTACCGTCGAAATCGCTCGGCCCCGCTATCTCGCCGCAGAACACCAGATCGCCGTTCGGTGCGGATTCAACATCGAAACCTTCATCACCCGCGAAGTTCAAGCTGCTACCGGCTTGCGCACTCCACAGGCCGATGCCCATGCCCGTGTAGCGCGCCACGAACGCGTTGTGCAGACCGGTTGCCAAAAGGAGACTGTTTGCGATGTCCGCCGAGCCTTGGAAACTGCCCACCACGCCAAAATCGCCGTTGCCGAACACGGCCACCTGGTTCGCCTTATCGTCGCCGGTGCCACCATCGCGGAGGCTCCAGAGCAGATTGCCGTTCGGATCGTACTTCAGCAGCAGCACATCGCTGAGGCCGGCACTGGCCAACGTGTCGTTGCCGAACATTGCGGTGCCTTGAAAGTATCCGCTTACCACCACGTTGCCATTGGCATCCAACGCCACGCCGCGACCTTCATCGGTCTGTGTACCGCCGCCATAGCGGATCCACTGTAGTACGCCACCGCTGTTGTACTTCGCAAGGAACAGATCCAAGCCGCCAATGCCTTGCAGCACCGTGCCATCGAAGGTTGCCGTTGGGAAGGGGTCGTTTGTGCTGAAGAAGCCCGTTACATAGCTGTTGCCGTTCGAATCGGTAACAATGTCGTTGGCCTGGTCGATCAGGTCGCCGCCACCGGTATGCACCCACTGAATGGTGCCCGCGTCATCGTATTTCGCGATGAACGCATCGGCGACGTGCGATGTCGTGGTCTCCCCATCGAACAAAACCGGGTTGCCCACAGTGCCACAGACGTAAGCGTTGTCCGAGGCATCGCTTGATACTCCGCGACCTTCACCGCTGATGCCGCCTTGCTTCATCCACTGCACGGTTTGCGCTTGGGCTGGAACAAGCAGGAAAGCGAATAGCAGCGCGAAGAGTGCTTTCGTGGTTGCCGAAAGGTGTGATGTGTTCATGAGATCAGACGTGTCGGGTGCTGTATTGCAGGAATAAGTGCGCGACGATGAACCGAGTGCTCGTGCTGTTGCCTTGCGCATCTGTGGCCCGCAGCACAAATGGGCCCTCCGCCCAAGTGGAAGCATCGAGTGCGTAAAGGTAGTTCCCCTGCTTCGCGACCGAAGAAGGGTTGGGTGTAACGGTGAACGCACCGGGATCGATGACCACATCATCCAGCCCCATCGTTCCACCGCACGTCCCGCACGCAGCATCAGGCGTGAATTTCCAGAGATCGTTGTAGACCGTGAAGACACCTACGTCGTTCAAGCCACCGAACAGATAAAGGTCACCATTCGCTGCGGTCCATGTGGCGGAAAAATTCCGGCCATTGGGCCGGTTCGTGGGGCTCGCCACCCCGATCGCGCCCCAATTCCCGACATCATTGATCGTGTTCGGCCCAGTCGCCCAGGTCCATTCCGCAATGGTCGGGCAAAAGGTCCACATGTCGTTCGAGGACATGTGGGATGAACCTTCCGTGTTGTTGCCGAATATCCACCAACGTCCATCGGTCCCCTGCCAGTTGATGCCAACACGACGGCCCGGATCATTGGTGGCCGTGGTCTCGCACTGTGTGCCGAAAACGGCGGGCTGCTGCGCCACCTGTGATCCGCCCATCCACGTCCAATAGGCCGTGATGGGATCGAACCGCCACGGGTCATTGTACACCCAGTTGCCTCCGGCGGTGCCACCGTACATCCAGAACGAACCATCGGCCGCTTTCGCCAAACTGCGCGCATAGCGGCCATCCGGTGTATTCGCGGCAGCGGGTATGCCGAGCGTGCCATACACGGCGGGTGTGTTCCCCACGCTGTCCCCGGCCATCCAGGTCCAGGTATTGGTGGGGATGTTGTACCGCCATGTCGCGTTGTACTGGGCACCGAATCCGTCCACGCGATTGAAGCCGCCGAACATCCAAAGATCACCAAGGTCATCGGTCCATGTCGCATGGCAATCACTATGGGCAGGTGGTTGGTTGTTGATATCAGGTACGCCTTTGATACCCCATACGGGCGGTGGGTTTTGCGATGCGCTGCCCTTCATCCAGGTCCACGTGTTGGTGGCCACCTCATATTTCCAAAGGTCATTGTTGGGGGGCGGGTCGAAGCTGTCGCCGTTTACACCGCCATACATCCAGAAGTTGCCGTCGAGGTCTGTCCATGCCGTCGCCCCGAACGACTTCGCGGGTGGCTCGTTCAATGCCCCCGGCACTCCTTGCGTACCGAAGTTGCCTTCCCCGTTCGTCGTGGTCGGCCCTTTCATCCAGGTCCATTGGTTGGTCGCCGGATCATATTTCCACAACGCGGCGTACCCTTGGCCATTACCGTCCCGGCCACCGTACAGCCAGAAGGTTCCGTCAATGGCGGTCCAGAAGTATGGCTGGAGCAGTGAGGGCGGTGTGTTGCCAGGCGCGGCCACGCCCATGGTGCCCCACACAGCTGATTGGTTGGGAACACTGCTGCCCTTGATCCAGGTCCATTGGCCGTTCTGTGCATGCACGGTGAACGACGTAAGTGTCATGCCGCATGCAAAGCATACAGAGCGGAAGGCGGTATTCATGTTTATGGTTACGTCTAAGGGTTGATGGCCTTCGCATGGCTCACGGTGCCATTGTTGCCGGGGAGGCGAACGGTGTAAGTGCCGGACGGTATGGAATGGATCGATGGAGCTTTTCGCGCCCGCATGGCTTGATCGATCACCACTGCACCACATGCCAAGCCTACCGCACGCAAGACCATCCGTATGACGCTCATGTGCGTTGTGACGCTCTGCGCGGATGGGCGTTGGCCCATCTGGGCTGACCCGTTGGTATCGGTGCTGGAAGGGGCAACCTGTCGCACACTCCTGAGCTGGATTTCGCGGACCTTCACTCCCTGATGTTCCAACCAACACGCATATTTCACAATTACAGCACTTACCAAAGGTTCGGTCGCCATTACATCATGCCCAAGAACATAATGGTCCAACAACGCTTACACATCCGCCTCCACCGTCTGAAGGTCGCCGCGGCCCTCCTATTTGCATCGTTCAACGCGAGCAACGCTTTCGGTCAGGACAGCTTGATCACGCTGCTTGCCAGAAGCAACGTCACCTACTTCGGGCCTATCGAGAACGGCTTCTCCGGCATTGGCTGGGATCGCATTTCAACTCAGGTGGACGCGACCGATAACGTGTTGATCGGTGAGGACCATTTCACTAATGAGATCCCTGCATTCGTTTCAGCACTCGCCGCACGCGAACGTTTTGACAATTTCTTCTGCGAGGTTGATCCCTTTTCCGCCAGGATCCTACAGGAAAGGATAGAGAGCACATCCGCAATTGAGCGAGAGGACTTCCTCAAGCGCGATGGCGATCTGCTTTCGTTCTTTGCGTTCGTTCCCGAGTACCACTTGCTCGAGCAACTGTCCAAGGCGAACACTCGTTTCCAAGGCCTCGACCAAATTCTGATGGTAGCTGACGGTCTCGTCTTCGGCGATCTGGCCACACGGACGACGAACAAGGAGGCAAAGGGGATCTACTTGGCCATACGCGACAGCTCGCGCTACTACTTCGAGGCGTTTAAGAAGGACCCCAGCCGCCCCATGTATTCCTTCACGCCCGGGTTCGATGAACAGTTGGCCAAGCTCTCGGTGCTCGACCTGTCAAAGGAAGGATCGGAGGCTGTTTCGGCCATGGCCATTTCCATGCGGATCTACAAGGAGCAAAGCCATCCATTGCGCATGCAACTGTTGAAGAACGATCTGATGCGATCCTATTCGGAGTGGAAGGGCCAGCGCAACCTATTCAAATTCGGGGCCTACCACATGCCCAGGGGCGAGGGCCTTATCGGTGGCTACGACATCGGGAACTTGGTGAGCAACCTCATTGATGGTGAGTACAAGCGGTCCTACCACTTGATGATCGCCGGCCGGTCGGGCATGCAGGCCTCACCGCTCGAGTGTTTCCCGGAAACACCGGTGGATGAAAACAGCGAGGCGCTGGTGCCATTGAGGCCGTTCTTCAACGCGGTGTTGGGTACCGACTGGCATTGTTTCGATCTTGCGCCGCTCAAAGAGGCCATGGAAAAGGGTGAGTTGACCGTGCCCGATCCGATATTGCAAAGGATCATCAAGGGTTACGACCACTTGGTGATCATTCCTGTCGTGAGCGCACCGAAATTCGTCTTCAAATGATCATGGTCGATGCGCACCACACCGCATAACAGGGTCTTATTCGGCCTCGAACTCCGGAATGACCTCGCTGAGCAGAAAGCGAAAGCCTTTGTCGCCGAGAAGCTCGCCGGACCCGGCGCACATCCACGGCCACCGAACATCAGTAAGCGCACCACACCACCTGCAACACCCCTGATCTCGACAACCCGCCTGGATTGCATCCCGGCACCCCTTCCGGGATCATGGTCCCCAAGCCATCATAGTACGTCACCCAAGCCGGGAAGAACTTCCCAGTAGCAGGGTCCTTGAAGGTCATCGGTACATTCGGAAAGACAGGCACACCAGCATTCGCTCGCTCATAGGCCAACGCCACCACTTCGGAACAATACAACTTGTCCGCAGCCGGCAGGAACGCATCGTCGTAGGGCACGTCGATCAATCTCAGTGCGTGCAATGCAGCCGCATGAGCGATCCGTGCATATCGGCCCTTCGGTCTGCCAACTATCACTTTCCCGCTGCGCCGAAAGAAGGCATCCAACGGCGCAAGATGCACCGAACCATCGATCGCCTCCACCAGTTCTATCGTGCCATCTACTTGAACGGCGATCGCAACATGCGAGAAGTCCTTGCCATCCACTCCTTCGGTCACTGCTTCGATCGCGTCACACAGCGGCCCGCAGTCCAGATCCTGGAACACCAGATCGCCTTCTTGCAATACGCGCGTCAGTTCCACCAGCCCTGTAGGCTGCACCGCTATTATCAACATGTCAAGCGCACTCTTTGTAGTGGAACTTACGCCCAACGATCGTCGCCTCAGCCTCTCCTCGACCATGGGTAGCTCTATCTCATAAGCTTCCACATCCCAAGTTAAATTCCAATTCCTCAGGTAGTTCGTGATCGGTTGCAGCCACTCAGCAGCGCGCCGTTCATCCACATGTCGCGCATCATCCAACGGGCAGAGGTAGTACGCACCCCTCTCTTCATCCTGCCCGATCTGTCTGCCGTAGATCTGCCGTTTGCCTTGGCGGATCAGCACCCGATCTTCCAGCAGGGCAAGATCGCTTCCCCATGCAGCCCCCTCAGCAACCGCATCCCGAATCATAGGCAGATAGCGCTCCTGTGTCGCCAAGTCCGAATGCTGGATCACAAGAAAGAGAGCCCCGTTTCCCGTAGATCCAACTACATCGGCGCCAAGCCAGCCGTACTTGTCCAAAATGCTCCGCACAACAACAAGGTTGGTGGAGTCCTTCCGTTTGATGGTGCGCCAAAGTGCCAAAACCTCTTGCTTACTACCACCCTCGCGTTCCAGCGAGATGACTCTGATGCGGTCTTGTTGATCTTCCTTGTGGATCGAATCCAGCAACGTGGCCAGCGGCATATTGAAACCAACCAAGGCTTCCTTCTTCACACGAACACGCGCCGTATCCGAAAGCTCCGGAATCTTGGTCGCATCCTGAGCCCAACCCAAGGTGACAATGCATCCCAAAGAGAAGAATAGCGCTGCGGTTCTCACTGGGTCGAAAAGTACTTCATCAGCGGTCGTATCAACCGCGCACAACGCCAGCTGCCGCGGGGTTGTAGCTCGTGAGTATTCGACTGAGGGGCAACGCAGTATGATTAGGGATCGTGTTGTTATGCCCGAACGGTCATCGCAAGGCGATGATGACGTCGGAGGGAGGTTCTGCGAGGTACCCAAAAGTCAAACCTCAGCCTAAACGCCTCATCCGCCAAAACCGTCGGACGCATCTGTACCATCGCCTTCGAGCATTCGCATTGCCCGTTCACGTCACGCTCTATTTGGGTGTGGGACGGGGGCGGGTTAGTACATCACATCCGTTTTGGCATTTCCCTACGCGGGATCCGACAGCGTTCTCCGAATATTCGTGACCACGTCCCCGATGAACTACCCCACATTACTTTGCGTGTTCAACAGAATAGCATGAGCAAGGCTGCCTTTTTCAAAGTGGATCCCAAGCTCGCTGAGCTCTTGGGCGAATCCTATCGTTCCGTGGAAGAGGCGATCAAAGAGTTGGTTGATAACGCTTATGATGCCGACGCGGATTCCGTGAGGATCACCATACCTGGCGAGATGACCGATGTCCCGCCTTCCATCCTGATCGTCGATGACGGCACAGGCATGAAAGAACAGGAGGTCCGCCGCGAGTATCTCAAGATCGCCAGTAGTCGCTTCAAACGGAAAGGGGCCAAGACAGCCTTGAAGAAACGTGCCGTAAAGGGCAAGAAGGGAATTGGCAAGTTCGCTGGTCTCATGATCGCTGACTTCATGACCCTCACCACCACCTCTAAAGGGCAGCGCTCCACACTGCTCGTGAACAAACCCGAGCTCGCGAAGGCCAAGTTTGATCTCGAACGCGTCTCCCTTCCCCTAACCGTCGAAGAGTGCGAAAAGGCGCACCACGGCACCACTATTCTCCTGGAGGGCTTGAACCAGAACCTCTTTCATCCCAATCCCGAAGCGCTCAAACAACTGCTCGTGCGTGACTATGGCCGGGCCAACGAAATGGCCATTTACGTCAACGACGAACCCATTGGGGTTTTGGACTATCAAGGCGCAAGTTTCACCAAGGAGCTCACGCTGGCGAACGGCCAAAAGGCCACTGCCCATTACACCATCACCGACAAACCTGTTCGCAATGCGGGCATAGTCATGCGCGTAGGTAACAACATCATCGGCCACCCAGTGAACCTCTTCAAGGAAGATGAGGTCATGCCGTCCAAACTGCAAGGTCGCATCGTAGGTGAGATCGTTTGCGACGCCCTGGTCGACGACCTGACCTCTGATGGCGCCGCCGTATTCGACAACAGCAAGCTGCTCAATGAAGTGCATACGGCCGCCGCAAGCGAGATCGCTGGTGATGTGGACAATGTGTACAAGACGGACATGCGTATGGCGCGCATGCGCCACAAACAGCGCATCGATCGCGCATTGCAACAACTGCCGGAGTTCAAACGGCCGTTTGCGGAGAAGGCTCTCCAGAAGCTCCTGGAAAAGTTCTATGGAGAAAGCGACGAACGCATCGGCACGCTCATCTCGGTCATCATTGCCGCGCTGGAGAAGGATTACTACTGGACGGTTATTGAGAAGATGGAGGAAGCCCGCGACGGTGATGTCGAGAAGTTCGCCGACGCGCTTTCCGAATTCGGGTTCCTCGAAATATCAATGGTTGCCTCGCAAGCCGTCAACCGAGCCCGGTTCTTGGATGAACTCGACATGCTTCTTGCGAAAGAGGGCACCTTGGAAAAGACCATGCATAGAGCCTTGGAAAAGAACCTCTGGGTCTTGGGTAACGAATACGCCGTGGTCTTTTCCAATCGCACATTGGCCAATGCGCTTGAACAGGTCTCACACAAGCTCTACAAAGGCCCTGACCAAGCCAACCGTCCGGACCTATTGTTGGCCGAGACCATCAGCCGCAAGTACCTGCTCTTTGAGTTCAAGCGGCCCGGCATCGGCGTCGGCCGGGGCGATGAATCGCAAGCGCTGGAATACCGCGATGCCCTCAACACCATATTGCACAACCAGCGCATCGATATCGTTATCATGGGCGGCCATGTCAAGGCCAGCATTGCCTCCCACAACGAACGCCCCGACGTGCGGTTCATGTCCTACACGGAAATGATATCGATTGCCCGTAACAACCTTTCATGGCTATTGGAAGAGCTCAAGAGCGAGAGCTCTTCGGCATAGTGTCGGACCTGGTCCACCCCGTCTTTCTGGTCCATACCCGCCCATTCGTTTCCATACTGCCTTTGCTCGTTGCGTAGATGCCCTCGCGTCGATCCAGGATTTCCCCCTCTCCTTCAGTGAGGGGCAAGGTTTAGAGTGCATATCGTCCACTCGTCATGGCTCGCTTCACCCCAACCTGCCATTGTTCCACCGTGCATCAGGCCTGCTCCGCCATGCGCGTCCAATTCCCCACCAACACCGCCGCCTGCGCCACTATGCACACCCTTCGCGCCACCGGCCGCGCCCTTCGCGCTACCAACACCGTCCATTGCGCAACCGTGTATGCCTTCCGCGCAACCATCAGCGCCTCTTGCGCAACCGTTAGCATCGCCCTGTACTACCGTGCGCCGTCGTTGAGCCGCCAACAGCGCTCACTGCGCAACCGATAGCGGCATTCCCGAACCGCGCAACGCGCTTGGCGCGCCGCGCAACTGCCATTGCGTCAAATCGCATCCACTTCCCGCTGCTCATTGCCGCGTGAAAACTCGGGCCCGCCCTGGCCCCATGGTTCTTCGAGCGATCCCGAACGGATGGCACGCACACCGATCGTTTGGCCAGTCAAGGTGCTGTGCGACCGGTCGATCAACAACGCCAACCGCCGGGGTTGCCCAGTGCGCCTCAATTGTTCAGCATCACCGGCATCACCAACATCAGCACATCCTCGCCGTGCTCGCCGGCCTCGCCGGGCAGCAGGATGCCAGCGCGGTTCGGTGCGCTCATCTCCAGGTTCACCTGTTCGGTGTCGAGGTTGTTGAGCATGTCCATGAGGAAGCGCGAGTTGAAGCCGATGGTGATCTCCTCGCCCTCGTAGCCGCAGGTGAGCTTCTCGTTGGCCTCGTTGGCGAAGTCCAGGTCCTCGGCGCTCACCGTGAGTTGGCTTCCGTTGATGTGCAGGCGCACCTGGTGGGTCGTCTTGTTCGCGAAGATGCTCACGCGGCGGATCGAGCTCAGGAAGGTGGCCCGGTCGATGGTGAGTTTGTTCGGGTTCGTCTTGGGGATCACTGCCTCGTAGTTCGGGTACTTGCCATCGATGAGGCGGCACACCATCACGGTGTTGTCGAACTTGAAGGCTGCGTTGTTCTCGTTGAACTCAACGGTCACTTCACTGTTGGTGCCTGCCAGCGTGTTCTTCAGCAGGTTCAGCGGCTTCTTGGGTACAATGAAGGTGGCGGTCTTCGGGGCATGCACATCGGTGCGCTTGTAGCGGACCAGCTTGTGTGCATCGGTGGCCACGAAACGTACGTCGTTCTCAGTGAGTTCGAAGAAGATCCCGCTCATCACCGGGCGCAGGTCGTCGTTGCCCGTGGCGAAAATGGTCTTGTTGATCGCCATCGCCAGCGTACCGGCGGGCAGGGTCATCTTGGCGGCATCCTCCAGCACGGGGCTCTTCGGGAATTCG
>JBDTNF010000012.1:0-12408 GCA_039933875.1 Flavobacteriales bacterium
AGGCGTCCATCACCAGCGTTGGTGATGGCGACCGGCTCAGAGCGACCCCCAGCGATCAACTCAAGCTGGATCGTGACCGGCTGACTCAAGATCAGCAGCGGCATTACCAGCAAGGCACATACAAGTAACGTCGCTCTCATGGGTCGGGGGATATGGATGACTTGGGGTATTCGTATTCGGAAGTACCATACTGACCCAAGAGCATGCCTGATAGGCGAGCCCAACAGCGACACGCCCTTGCCAACGAATGATCAACATCATGCGGGGAGCCATTACCCCCGATGGGGAGCGCCTGCCTCGCGAGCAAACACTTCAAGGCGCGCTAACCAGGATGAGGAAAAGAAGCGAACCGTAGTGAAGTAGGACGACCAAC
Organism: Flavobacteriales bacterium; assembly: GCA_039933875.1. Classification (GTDB taxonomy): domain Bacteria; phylum Bacteroidota; class Bacteroidia; order Flavobacteriales_F; family PHOS-HE28; genus PHOS-HE28. Next base: position 374 of record JBDTNF010000012.1, read on the forward strand.
AAGGAACCTAAGCGCGTGGGAATTCGTCCGACGCCAATGGGCGATCGTTCCAACACGACACTATCATAGCGAACCCGATCCGCGATCAGTTCAAAGCACGATCAACTTGCCCAACTGGAGTGCGCGTCCTTCGCACGCAACAGTGAAGAAGTAAGTGCCCGGCCCATGTATGGTTCTATCGAAGCTCTGCCAGCCGGGCGACAGGCTGACCCTATCCAACTCGCGCCAGGCGACATCGTGGATCGTCAGCACCAGCGGCCCAACGCCTTCCAACGATCCCTGGAAATGGAACTGCCCGTTGCCCGGGTTCGGGAAAGCGGTCAATCCCTGTGCCGCGGTATTCCCGCTCACAGCGGTCTGCAGGTCGCAGGTGCCCGGGATGTTGATATCGAGCCAATCAAGACGGAGCGTGATCCATGCCTTCAGTGTATCGAGCTCCGCAGCATAGGTGGTGGCGATCGCGCCCACTTCCGGTGCAGGGCCGCTCACACCCAGGATCGGCCACTTCTGGAAATGCCGCGCCTGCGCGTTCTGCACGCGCACACCGATGCTGTCGATGTAGTGGAAGATGTTCGCCGTGTCGAGCACGGTCGCGCGGTACGTATCGTACGTACAGCGTAGTTCGCGGGTGAACGTGCTGTCCTGAAAAAGCCGCACGTACCATCCGCAGGAGTAGTTGTCGGTGGGGCAATCGTTGATGTGATGCGCCCAGCCGGACCCGTCAAGCGCTTCGAAGATGGAACAGCCGTACATGTTCTTCCAGGCCCAATCGAAGTCCCAAACCGGACCGGCCTTCAGCTTGCCGCCGTTGGAGTTCTTGTCCTTGTGGAAGAACACGCTCTTCTTGAAGCCGTCGTTGTTACGCGACAATTCGTTCACCAGGAAGTAGTCGATGAAGGACCGCACGTCCATGTACTTCCGGTAGCCCACCGCGCTATCGGCGAACGCCGCGCTATACAGCGCCGTTTCCAAGCTGTCCACATACGAGGCGATGTAGCCGCGCTGCTGCACCGTGATCGAATCAGGCGACGGATACACGTACACGAAATGCACATCGAAGTCCGGGTGGTCGATGGGATGGTGGTTGGAGAGGAAGCTGTTGTTCGCGTCCCAGTAGTTCTGCGTGAGGATGTAGCCCCCGGTGAGGTCATCGCCGCTGTTCTCGTCGCTGGCGAGTTTGGCGATGTCGACACGATCACCATCGCGCTTGATCCGCTCGCCGAACACATAGATGCCCTTGTACACGCTATCGATCAACACCTCGCACAAGTGCGTGCGCGGCGCATACTGCCCCATCCCTTCGGAGATATGGAAGGCGAGCTGGTTGCGGATGAGCGAGCGGTCGTTGTAGTTGGACAGCAGAACCCAGTCGTGCTCTGCGGGCATGCCCAGGATGGGCACATCGTTGTTGTCGCCCACTTCGGTGCGTGTTTCGAAACCGAACGGGTGCTGCGGATAACCGGCCGATGAAGCGCCGCGGATCTCGATGCCGACATGCCCGTTGTACTCGTTCGGCGGATCGGTGACGTAGGTGAGGGCACCCGGTCCATTGTACTTCATCTCCATCAGCGCGTCGATCTTCGGATCGTCCACGATCTCCTGCCCGAGCGTGTTGATCATCACGATGGGCAACTCCGAGCTCTCCAGTGTCACCGTGCCCGGATCGGAAACGCAGAGCTGGAACGCACCGGTGCCACCTCCGTAACCGAAGGCCTGTATGTAGAGCATCTCCCCGACCGGAAGGTCGTAGGCGAAGGCGAGCGAGAAGTAGTCCTCTCCTCCATCATCATCGCATCCGCGCAGGGTGAGGTCCACGCAACTGGAGCCGGTCCACAAGGCGATGCCGGTGTCGTTCAACCCGCCGGTGTTGGAGGTGCTGACGATCACATTGCCCGAGGATGGTACGGGCATCGCGTACCAGATGTCCCCCCCTTGGTAATTGGCGCAACCGGGTTGAATACCTGTTCCAATGACAGCCGTATTCTCGGCGATCACGCAATCCAGCGTGTCGATGGGCAGGGCCGCGCAAGGCACGCTCCCCGGGGCAGCAATGGCCGTACAATCACCAATACCGGTGAAGACGGTGTCAACACCCGGGTTCGGGCCGTCGGCGAACACAATGTTGCCCGCCGGATCGAAGAGTTGGTAGGTGTTCTCGTTCTCCCAGTCGGCGGCGGTATACACCAGTTGCAACTGGTCGCCGTTGCACACAGTGAAGGTCGTATCCGAAACCAAGCCGGCACCGGCGAAGGTGCCCGCGAGGGTGCCGTTGATCACCACTTGCAGGTAGCCACCATTCCAACCGTCGCCATAGCTGTCATGCATCACCAGGATATGGTCGCAGCATTGGGCATGGGCCGGGGCGCTTCCACCCAAGGCGATGGCCGCGGCCACCAGTGCAAGACACCTGCTCCTCATTTCATCCGGCGTTCAACTCCACGGTGCCTCAGCGTCGGGATGACCTGGTGGACAGCAAATGGCTTGCGGCAAACATAGGTTGTGCGTCCCACCGGACCGCGGATCCCCGATCCACCTTTACCTTTCTCGGCACAAACCGCCCCATGCGCTTCCACCGCTATATCCCTACCCTGTTCGTTGTCGCGACACTTGCGGCCTGCGACACGAAGTCGCCTGATCCGAACGTGACCGTGACGCAGGTGGTCCCCACGAGCCATTCCCAACCAAGGACCCGTTGCTTCCTCAGCGTGACCCCCTCCACCGAAGGAGAGAAGCGTGTGGACACCGTGCTGGTGCAGGTCACTGTGGCCGATGACCGTGTGTTCGGCCGCATGGACTGGATCCCTGGCGAGCGCGATCGCATGTTGGGTGTGTTGGATGGAACCGTGAAGAACGACACCATCACGGCTGTTTACTCCTACGAATACCAAGGCATGTCCTACAACGAACAGCGCCTGCTGCATTTCGGCAAGGACTACATCACGATGCTCACCGGCGAGATGATCGAACAGGATGGGATGATGGTATTGAAGGACCCGACAAAGGCCGTGGAAAGCACGAAGGTGCCCGAAGTGCACTGCCCGTAACGTATCTCCGGAAGTATCCACCACCGCTACGCGCCTAGAAATGGACCCCAAACTGCGTCGCACACTTGTACTCATCGGGGTCGCTGTGATCCTCGTGTGTTGTGCCGCATCGGCTTACTTGGGCATCAAGGCCGGCCATAACGCTCGAGCGGCCTCCACCTTCTTCGCAGGGCTCAGCTTCTCGTTACTGTTCCTGTTCGGCTCGCGCCGCAAGAAGACCTGAGTCGCATCCTTACTCCTTCAGGATCCGCAACAACTCGCTCTCGAACACAGCGCCCTGCTCGATGTTGGCCACGTGCCCGGCCTGTGGTATGATGATGAAATGATCGGCTGCCAGGTGGTTACGCGCCACGATGCCACGACCTGTAGCCAGCGGGATCAGCCGGTCCTCAGCACCCCAGATCACATACACCGGCATGGGCCAGCGATACTCCTTCCGCGCGTAGAGGTCCTCTCGGTCCAGGAGGTCCTTCAGCAACCCAAGGTAGCTGGCGCTGTGAGCCTGCATGTGCTCGTTGATCTGGCGCAGGGCAAAGCCGGGTATGTGGGGCACCTTGTACAAGGAGAGCTCCAACAGGCGGTATTGCTCGTCCTTGTTCTTCGGTGTGAAGAGGTCGGTGATATCCTTCGCCCCCACCGAACGGGCGACACTGTCCGCGATGGCAGCGGTGTAGTCGCTCGCCGGCCCGTCGTAGATCACCAGTGAGCGCACACGTTCCGGATGCTGCTCGGCGAAATTCGCGACCATCGCACCGCCGTACGAATTGCCCACCACGTAAACCGGCTCGGTCATGCGCAGGCTGTCGAGGATCAGCTGCAGGTGCGCCACTTGTGCGTCCACGCTCGATCCGCTCCAGGTGGTGGTGCTCCGACCATGGCCGATCAGGTCCGGAACGATCAGGTCGTAGTGCTCGCTCAACGCGGCCACATTCCCCACCCACATGCGGCTGCTGCCGGTGATGCCGTGTACGAGCATCAGCTTCGGTTTTAGCAAGCCGCCAGTATCCTTGCTCTCGACGCTGCTCCACACGAAATGCGGACCGGCTGCATCGGTGAACGTGTGCGCCACCAGACCGTTCTTCTTGAACGTCTTGTTGCCCGAGCGCTCCAGCATGCGCATCACATTGCACGCGGTGAGCGACCAGGAGGCAACGATCAGCAGGGAAAGAAAGCGCAGCCGCACGGTCCGAAGCTAGCGATCGAGGGTGATGGAACGTTAGAGGGAAATGCCAGCCCCTGTTTAGCTTCGATCAATGCGCCCAATTGGAAATGCACTCGCCGTCGTCCTCGCCAGCGCGGTGATCTCCGCATCCGCACAAACCGCCCGCAACCTCGACTTCAGCGAACCGTGCGATACGTGCAAGACGGGCCTTGCCCACTGGAGCGTGTCCTGGGCGAACGATGGCGTAGTGTGTCAACCGGAATACGACGACGGGAACCCTGCGCTGCGGATCTCAAGCACGAAGGATGGGGTCGGCTTCGTGGAGCAGACCGTTCCATTGGATGCACGCATGGGAGCGAGCATCCTCGAACTCACCGGACGTGTCCGCAGTGTCTCGCTCGTCGGCCGGGGTGCGGGTTTGAATGTGGGCATCTATGACAGCGCGGGGACGTTCCTGACGAACAAGGACATGGGCTTCGGCTCGTTCAGCTGGGTCAATGGCACGCAGGACTGGCGGACGCTCTCGGTGAAGGTGCTCTGCCCACCCGAAGCGCGCACCGTGCGGATCGGTGCGATCCGCTACGGCGAGGGCGAAGCGTGGTTCGATGACTACAACCTGGTCTTCACCCCGTTGGCCGGGCGCACAGCGGACGCGAAAGCCAGGGCGTACGTCGACGCCGCCTGCGACACCATCGCCAGACGCTCGCTGCACCGGGCCACCATCGATCTGAAGGCGATGCGCAACACGGCCATGCAAGTGGCCGGCAGTGATGGTGACCCGCGCGACCTGCACATGGCTGTGGAGTACCTGCTCGCCAGCATCGGCGATCATCATTCCTTCCTGATGAAGCCCGAAGAGGTGAAAGGCTGGAAAGGCGATGATGGCCCGCCAGCGGAGATCGAACACGCCACGTATCGTGTGTTGGAAGGATGCGGCTACGTGTCCGTGCCGAAATTCGAAAGCACCGACAGCAGCCTCATGGCGGCATTCGCCGATACCATCCAACACGCGCTGCAACAACTCGAGGCCTTGGGCGTGCGCGCGTGGATCATCGACCTGCGCAACAACATGGGCGGCAACATGGCCCCCATGGTGGCCGGGCTCGGCCCGCTGTTCGATCCCGGCACGCTCGGGCAACTGATCGACGTGGAGGGCAAGGTGGAGCATTGGTCCTACATGGACGGCATCTACGGCTGGGATGGAGAAACAACAATGCGCATCGCTCATCCGGTAGTGCTGAAGAAGCGCCTACCGATCGCTGTGCTATTGGACCAGCGCACGGGCAGCTCGGGCGAGTGTACCGCGATCTCATTCATCGGTAACAGCCATACGCGTTCGTTCGGCCAACCCACCTGGGGCCTTACCACAGGCAATGGCGAGTTCGACCTGCCCGACGGCGCGAAGATGTTCCTCGCCTCCACCGTAATGGCCGACAGGAACGGTCACGCCTTCGATGGGCCGATCACACCGGACGAAGTAGTGGAACAACCCGCCGACTGGAGCTACGATGCAGCGGTGACAGCCGCGCTGGCGTGGATAGCCAAGCAGCACTAGGCACCATCGCGCTGTGATGGCGCCCGTATGCCCCAGCCGCCGATCTTCGCCCGCCACCGACCCAGGCACCATGCGATCATCGATCATCCTCGCGCTCACGCTCCTTTCCATCACCGCATGCGAAGAGGGTGCTAAACCCGGCACTCCGCCGACAACGGAAGGTGTCGACACCACCTATGCGCGCCTGGCCGAAGATGTGAAAAGCGAAACGCTGCGCAGTTGGAAGGCCTACAAGCAATACGCCTGGGGCCACGATGCCTTGAAGCCCCTGAGCCGCACACGCGAGGATTGGTACGAGCACCCGTTGTACATCTCGCCCATCGATGCCTATAGCACCTTGAAGCTGATGGGACTCGATAGCGAGGCCGCAGAGATCGAACGCTATGTGGTCGATTCGCTCAGCTGGGACAAGGACGTGGACGCGAAGGTGTTCGAAGTGAACATCCGCATCCTCGGCGGCCTGCTGAGCATGTATGAACTGAGCGGCAACCCGAAGGTGCTGGCGAAGACCGTCGACTTCGCCGACCGCTTGCTGCCTGCCTTCAATACCGGCACAGGTATCCCCACGTACAACGTCAACCTCCGCACGGGCAGGACCAGCGGCGATACGGTGTGCGTGGCGGAAGCGGGAACGAACATCCTCGAGCTCGGCATCCTCAGCTTCTACACGAAGGACCCGAAGTACTACGCCGCCGGGAAACGCGCCACGATGGCGATCCACACGCACCGCTCGAAACTGGGTCTGCCGGGAACGGACATCAACGTGCGGACCGGGGAATGGACCAACCGCAATGCGAGCATCTGCGCCGGCGTGGACAGCTACTACGAGTACCTGTACAAGGCCTACTCGCTCTTCGGCGACACCACGATCGGCCGCGTGTGGAACGAAGCCATCGCTGCTGTGAACGCCCATCTGCCCGAAGAGAAGGACAGCCTCTTGTGGTATGGTCGGGTGAACATGGACAGCGGCGAGCGCACCAGCGATGTGATCACGTTGTATGATGCGTTCATGCCCGCGATATTGGCCTTGAGCGGTGACCTGCCGCGTGCCGAACGGGTGCAGCACACCTGGGATGTCGTTTGGCGGGAACACGGCCTGGAACCCACCGCCTATGACTACGGCACCCGCGAGGTGAAGGCCGGCGACTACGACCTCAATCCCGAGATCATCGAATCGGCTTACTACCTGTACCACTTCACACACAAGCCGCTCTACCGCGAAATGGCCGCACGGTATTGGGCCGATATCCGGAAGCACTGCCGCACCGATGTCGCCTTCACGTCCATTGCCGATGTGCGCACCATGGAGCAGAAGGATTACATGCCCACGTTCTTCTTCGCCGAGACCTTGAAGTACCTGTACCTCAATTTCTCCGAAGGCGACGGCGCGTTCAATTTGGATGAACACGTCTTCAACACGGAGGCGCATCCGTTCCGCCGCAGCACCTTCGATCCCGTCGAGACGAAAAAACGGCTGGGGTTCTGATCCCTCCCCTCATGGCACCGCGACGCGAACCGACGGCCGAGGAACAACTGGACACCTTCCTCGCGAAGTACACGCCAGCCATAGCGGCACAGGCGCGTACGGCGCGCAGGATGATGCAGGCCCGTTTCCCGCATGCCATCGAAATGGTGTACGACAACTACAATGCGCTGGTCATCGGCTACTGCCCCACCGAGCGGCCCAGTGAGGCGATCTTCTCGCTGGCGATGTTGCCGAAATACATCAGCCTGTGCTTTCTACACAACGCAGGCAAGTTGCCCGATCCGCACAAGCTGTTGCAAGGCACTGGTAACACCGCGCGACACATCAAGCTGAAGGCACCTGCGGACCTTGACCTGCCCGCCGTGAACGCCTTGATCAAGGAAGCGGAGAAGAGCGCGGTAATGCCCTTCGACAAGACAATGAAGGGTGTGCTGGTGATCCGGTCGATCTCGGCGAAGCAGCGGCCGCGCAGGCCTGCGTGATCAGCACATCTGGATTAAGCATAGCGCGGGAAAACTCCAGAGTCGCGGGAGCGGGTATTGCATTTCCGCATTCCCCGAAACTACCTTCGCTCTCAGAACGCACCCCAAAGGAGGACATCGCGTGGCGGCTCCACGCTACCTGATGCCCGAACCTTGGAGTGCGTTCGCCAATTTGTGGTAAACGCCTGGTGGACCTGGCCCGAAAGGAACTCGGCTACTCGCCCAGTTTCACTTCCACGGATGTGATCGGTTGGGTGGTGAACGAATGGCGCGGACGAAAACCGTTGCCGTGATCGTGACCGCGCTCGAATGTTCCGGTGTTGCGTTGCTTTGACGCGCATGGACGCGGTCACGCTCTTCGGCCTCCTGGCCCTCAGTGCCGGCTTGATCTGCTATGCACTGGAGGCACGTAGCAACTGGTTCACGCTCGGCTTCGCCATCGCTTGCACTTTGGGTGCGGTCTATGGTTTCCTGTTGCCTGGGGCATGGCCCTTTGGGTTGGTGGAAGCCGTATGGGCCATGGTGGCGCTGCGACGCTGGTATCGCATGCGGTGAGGTGGTAAGCACCTGACAGATCAGCACAAAGGGATCCCGGCGCGCTCCATGCTATGTGGTGTGTATGGATCATCCGTTGGGGAGCTTCGATCATTCCCTGGACTTCAGTTCCTTCACGAAGGAGCGCGCGCAATGCCGCAGGAAATTCCTGCGCGCATTTCCCAAAGGCTTCAAGGACCGGAAGTTCCTGGCTTGGGAGCGCGACTACAAGTGGGAGGCGCATAAGCTTTGGACCGAACTGCTGGGTCAGCCCCTATTCCATCAATTGCTTCAGGCCAAAGAGTTCGATGAAGTGGCCCGGCGCGCGCTGCGGGTGGAATCGCGCACGAACCTGCTCTTCTCCTTCGAGAAGATGGCCTTGCGCGATGCAGTGCGCACCGCGGATGGTGCGCGCATATTCGCAATGGCCTTGTACCAATGGCTGCATGGCACACGGCAATTGGAGGACCGCTTCGAGGAGTTCGTGGCGGCTGTGGAGGCTCTTCCGCGTCGGCAGACCCGTGTGCTCACCTGGCCCCTGGTGAGCGTGTTCGGTTTCATCGCCCAACCGGATCAACACCTCTTCTTGAAACCGCTGATCACGAAGCGCGCGGCGCAGGCCTATCACTTCCCGTTCGAATACACCTCCCGCCCTTCCTGGAGCACCTATGCGAACCTGCTCGAATTCGCGGCCCTGATCAACGAGGACATCGCCGACCTGAAGCCCCGGGATATGATCGATATACAATCCTTCATTTTCGTGCTGGGCTCGCCGTTCTATGAGTAAGCCAGGCGGTGCCCCCTCGCGTGCAGCACGCTAATGAGTAAGCACGCAGCTTGGCTCCGCCCATCGTTCCCTATCCTTTCGCAGTGTGTTGTGGACGCCGATCTCTCCCTACCCCGAGTGCCAGCATCAACCAACCGAAGGCGAATCCAAGGTGTATGAGTCCATCGGGCACATACAACCAGGATATGCGACCGCTCATGCCGGATCCGATACCGACCAAACCCAGCACAAGGCCAACACCGGCCGCCACCAGGCGCAACGAAGCGTCGACCTGCCTCCGCAACGCACCGCGCCATAGCACCACGGACACCACAAGCAGGATCCCCGCCACGGCGCGCACGAGCCATTCATCGCGCTTGTTGCCCGTAACATCCTCGAAGCTCGAAAGACTCAGCAAGGGCCATAAACCACCGAAAGCGTAGTACACCCCCTGGAGGATGGCCCAACGGTTCTCGTTGCGCGATGAACCGTCCGGTGGATAAGGCGTGCCTTCTTGATCCATGGTCATGGGGTGTGAAGTGGAAGCCGAGGACGCACAACGCATGCCACTGGCTTTCGCCACAATGGAAGGACGATCCACTATTCCTGCGGATCGCGCTTCGCTATTTATGCGAAAGAGAGGATGGTTGCGCGGCAGGATCGCCCCAGCGGCAACACAAGTGGTGGAATACTCTCCACGCAGCACCGCTGGAACGGAATGGCCGGGCCTTTACGGATCGCAGCGGCACCGTCCGGTTCCCCGCTGAAGTCGGGGATCGCACAAGGGTCGGCGCGGATCATGATGTCGCCAGTGTATACCAACACCATCGTCATGGAACAACGCTACCCCCTGTTGAGCATCGCCACCCTGCTCCTGTCGCTTCCCGCTTTGGCCCAACGCGGTGTGGGTCCTACAAATGACCTGTGCGATAGTGCCATCTTCAGTCAGCTCGACACAACGGACCTGATCATCTTTACGGGCGATAACACCGGTGCCACGGCGACCGGTGATTTTGAGCAGGGCTCCGTTCCCTTCTCCTCGGGCAATGCTGCGGTATGGCATGGGTTCCACCTGGACGTTTGCGCGGATGTGACCCTTGCGCTCTGCGGCTCATCAAGCGCGTTCGTGGCCCATTACTGGACCTTCCTTACTACAAGCTGCCCTGCTGGGGATGCAGCCTTGGTCTACGCCACTTCCATCGACACCCTTCTTTGCGGTAACGATCTCCCCACACTGTTCTTCCCCGCTCTTGAGCCCGGCGATTATTACGTGCCTGTGCTCTCCAATGAGAACTTGGGTGTGTTCGGACCTTACACGCTCAATGTGTCAGCCCTCCCCTGTGCCACCGGCATTGGCGAATACAGCACATCGGCGTGGAGTGTACGGGCCCTGCCGGGGTTTGAGCAGTTCGAATTGAACTACGGAGGTGCAGGTGGGGTTGGACACGTGATCGTCCTGGATGCCATGGGCCGAATGGTGCTGGAGCGCGGCTGGACCCTTCAGCCCGGCTCCGTTCATCTACTGCCCCTGGCAGGCTTTTCCCCCGGGATCTATCGTATCCAACTCATCGAGAAGTCCGGTTGGAGCCAGCGCGCGATCGCGGTGTGCGATTAGGATCCGCGTTCGGTGGTGTCCGTTGTTGGTGAAAGAGGATGCATGCCTACCGGATCATATGCAAGGTGCATAGCACGCAACGCACCAAGGACACTGAGCGGCCACCTCACAGTACTGAAGTGACCTCTCCCACTTCATCCATCCCACTATCCGGTATGCAGCACACCTGCGTGTCGGAACCAGATCAAATCATGTACGAGGACCGATCTGAGTACGGAACAAACGTGGTAAGCTGTTCCCCATGGCGTGGGTGCCGTTCCACAACATGCGATCCGCCTGCGAAGCGCTTCGCACAAGGCAAATGGCGGTCACACTGGTTTGTGCGTAGCTCGTACCGCTTTTGCCGGGGCCCGGCATAGGGTATGCTCGGATACCTGAAAACCCACGATCATGCACGCTCTAAAAACAACCGCCATCCTGCTCTCCCTCTTCTTTTATACCAGCACCAGTGTGGCCGCTCCTGCATCAAAGGACCCACACCATGTCATGTGGACGAGCGCCAAAGGCAAGGATAAATGCTGCAACAAGGGCAGCAAGGTCAAAGCCGACCATTGTGCGGAAAAAATGCGCGCGAAGGGCAAAGCGAAGAATGTGCAGGTGATGGCGGGCAAGTGCAAGAGTATGTAGAGCCATGTTCGAACGGGAACCAAAACTGACGGTGGATGTGATCATTCCCGATGCTTGGGGCCATGTGATCTTGATCGCACGTGGTCATAAGCCGTTCGAAGGAAAGTGGTGTTTGCCCGGTGGAATGGTGGATGAGGATGAAACAGTGGAGGAAGCCGCCCTGCGCGAAGTGCGTGAAGAGATCGGGATCGATGTGCGTATCGATCGCGTGTTCGCCATTCGCTCCAAACCAGGACGCGACCCTCGCGGTCACTATGTGAGCATCGTGCTGATCGCACATCCGACTTCCGCGGAGCCACGCACGACCGAGGAGGCGACCATGATCATGCACGCTGCCCCTGATGCCGTGCCGGAGATGGCCTTCGACCATGAGGCCATTCTACGGGATTACCAGGCGCTGGGTGGCGGCAACACGAATGTGGTTCTGGCATAGCACCTTCGAACGGAACCGGCCGGGTAGTTTGTGGTCAACTCGGCTTACCCTCCGATAGCCTTCAGCTCCATGGCGGGTAGCATGTTCGCCTCCCGGAAGATGACCCAGCGCCCATCCGGCTCTTTGCGCAGGACCGAGAGCAGGTATCCTTCGCGTGCCAGGATGTTGCCATCGGGGAACTCCATTCGTACGGTGAGGTAGGCGCGCATCCAAGCGCGGGCGCCAAGCACTTCGATCTCGAGGATCTTCGTGTGGCCTTCCATGCGGACATCCTTCATTTTTCGTGCTTGCTTCTCGAACACATCCTTGCCGAAAGGCTCCGTTCCGTTCA
>JBDTNF010000013.1:0-7432 GCA_039933875.1 Flavobacteriales bacterium
GCCGCGCGGCTCCTTCTACAGTCCCTGCACGAACATGGACATCATCCGCCGCCAGATGAACAACCTGGCGAACAGCTACCAGAAGCTCGGCGACACCGACCGCGCGCAGGAGCTGGAGAAGCTGCGGGACCTGTTGGGGCCTGCGGAGGAGTGATATTTCCGAGGTGATTCAGTAGAACCTGGCGAATCCGCCCGTGCCGAAGAGCGCGAATAGCCAACCGATGAGCAGCACCACCAGTAAAAGCTGCAGGCTCCATCGTATCTCAATGCGACGCCACGGGAACAAGAGCAGCAGAGCGCTCGCCCAGACCAAGTAGGGGAACGGCCTTAGGTCGAGAGAATCGGCTTCCAATGTGATCCACGGGCTCTCCGGGTGCGAGGGCCAGCGATAGCGAAGGGATCTATGCAACAACGGGCTGACCTCGACGACCATCGCGGTCCCCACGCTGAAACCACCCAATGTTCGCTCTGTTTGAAAGGTTGTTCCATCAACCAAAGTGATCAACGTCCAATATGCGGTCTGCCTGTGCCGCGTTGAACTGATGTTCACCTCCATCACATGGGAGCGAGCGATCGAGGATGATACGAGGCGCGGTTCTAAATGCATGTCCAACACTACCATGCCTACGCCCAGAACAAGCACTATGTACAACCAAAACAAACGATCACGTCCCTTCGACCCATCGCTATCACCCTCATCTTCCCGACCGATGCGTTTCATCCTGGAGAGGAAAAGATCCTGGTCAACGTTCCGAAGATGATGCGCATATCCAGTGCCATGCTCCGTATCCCCACATACTCCAAATCGAGTTTGAGCTTGGCAGGCATCACCTCCTCCACATAGGTGCGCTCTGGATCGGCACTTTGGCCCAGCACTTCGTTCTCGTTGATGTACGCGATGCTCGCCAAGCTGGTGATGCCCGGGCGCATGCTGAGCACACGTCGCTGTTCCGGCGTATAGAGTGCCACGTACTTGGGCACTTCCGGTCGTGGGCCCACGATGCTCATGTCACCGACGAACACGTTCCAGAGCTGCGGCAACTCATCGAGTTTGCTTTTGCGCAGAAAGCGCCCAACGTCTGTGATGCGTGGATCGCGCCCGCCTACCGTGATCTGGCCCTGTGCTTCGCTTCCTGGCCGCATGCTGCGGAACTTGAGCAATTCGAACGTGCGTCCATCCTTCCCTACGCGGATCTGCCGGAAGAACGCCCCGCCCGGAGAGCCGAGCGCCACGGCAACTGCAAGCAGCACGAACAGGGGCAGTAGAACGAGGAGCGCCGTGGCGGAGACGAAAAGGTCGAACGCGCGCTTGGCCATGGGTAGGATCTATCGTCCCATCACTTCGTCCACAGCCTCCTTCACCGCAGCGATCACGGTGTCCACCTGCTTGTTCGTCAGATCATAGTACACCGGCAGGCTGATCTCCCGGCTGTATTGCGCGAAGGTGTTCGGATAGTCCGCGATGCGGTAGCCCTGGCCGTGGTAGAAGCTGAGCATGGGCAGCGGGATAAAATGGACGTTCACGCTGACCTCCTGCTTCGCGACGGCGGTGATGATCGCATCGCGTTGCGCTTCGGTGGCCTTCGCGATGCGCAACATGTAGAGGTGGTAGCAGCTCTCGCGACCACTGTCCTTGAACTGCGGCAGGACGAAACGCGCATCACCCTTGAAAGCCGCTGAGTAGCGCTCACAGATCACCTTGCGGCGCGGCGTGGTATCGTTGTCGAAACGATCCAGTTCCACAAGGCCGATCGCGGCTTGCAGATCCGTCATGTTGCACTTCCAGCCGGGCAGGGCCACATCGTAGCGCCAGGCCCCGGGCTGTGTCTTCGCCAGCGCATCCTTGCTCTGGCCGTGCAGGCTCATGGTGTTGAAAAGCTTGTACAGCGCCTCCACATCGAACGATTCCGGCAGGTTGAAGGCGAGCGCGCCGCCCTCGGCCGTGGTGAGGTTCTTTACCGCATGGAAGCTGAAACCCGTAATGTCAGCCTGCGATCCGATCGGTTCCCCCGCGATGCGTGCACCGAAGGAATGTGCGGCATCGCTCAGCACAAGTGGACGACCCAAGGCGCGCTGCTCGCTGTTCGCTGCGCGGAAATTGATCCGGGCTTCCTCAGCGATGCGCAGGATCGCGGCCATATCCGCCGGAAGGCCCCCGATGTCCACCGGCATGATGCACTTGGTACGCGGTGTGATCGCCACTCGGACAGCGTCGGGATCGATCGTGAAGTCGTCGAGCACATCCACCAACACGGGCTTCGCGCCGACGTGCATCACGATGTTGGCCGTCGCGCAGTAGGTGTAGGCTGGCAGGATCACTTCATCGCCGGGTCCCACTCCGAACCAACGCAGGACGAGTTCGCAGGCGTTCGTCCAGCTGTTCAGCGCGATCACTTTCTCAACGCGGCAATAGTCCGCCAGGCGCTTCTCGAATTCCTTCGTGCGCGGTCCCGTGGTGATCCAGCCACTGCGCAAAGCCTCCTCCACGGCCTTTACCGTGCGGTCGTCGATGCGGGGCGGGCTGAAGGGGATCATGGGCGCGAAGATCGTTCGTTCGTTGTGGATGCACCGGACCATCCGATGATGCCGACCATGAACGCGAAGAAGATCACACCAGCCTGCACTTCGAGCATGCTCTCCACCATCCAGTTGAAGATCGCCAGCACGAGGAAGAGCACCGTGAGCGCATCCCTTCGACCCGACCCGAAGAACGAAGCAACGAGCATCGCACATAAGAAGAGGAGTCCGAACACACCCAGGCATGCGGCCGATTGCAGGAATTGCTGGTGGGCGTTCAAGCGCAGCTCCGCAGCACCGGTGTAGCCCTTTTCATTGTACAGCCGCACCAATTCGTCCTTGATGTCGCCGGTGCCGGTGCCTTTGATAGGATCCGCTTTGAACAACTCGATGGCAGTGCCCCAGGTGAGCCAGCGTACTTCGCTGCTGCTGTGCGCCTGCGGATCATGCTCCGTTTCGGTGATGGCATGCCACACACCGTGGATGCGATCGCGCGCGAAGCTTGAACCACCAAGCAGCACCGCGACACCAACGATGAATATCCCGAAGAGGCCGAGCAGCGAAGCGCGAACACGTGTATCGCGCCAGCGAAGCAATAGCAGTGTGATCAATAGCGGCACCTGCAATGCCCAGCCCATCTTGCTCCCGCAAAGCACCACGCCGACACACATCACCGCCAGCATCGCACGATCCACAGCCACAGGCACCCAGCGCTGGATGGGCAGCAGGCACCAGGCCCCAAGGGCCACACTGAGGTACCAGGCGAAGTAGCTCGGGTGCATGAAGAGGGCGAAGCGCGAACTGAAGACCTCCTGCTCAGGGGAAAGCTCGGTCCCTGCCACCAACCGCCCGATCATCGCGATCACGCAGATCACCACGGCCAGCGCACAACCCACGCAGAAGGCCAAGAACACCATATCGCGACCGACACGCACTTCGCGGGGCAGCCAGAGGAAGAGCACGGGCAGGACGAGCAATGCGGCTTTGATCCCCAAGTCGCTCCAGCCGAAGGCCTGGTCATCGCTCCAGAGCATACCGAGCACGTGCAGCAGGTAGAACGCGATCGCCCATGGCAACGGCGTGGTCCATGCGGACCGGTCCCATTGGAAAGATCCGCCGCGATGACGGAGAACCAGCGCCACGACCAACAGCAACACCAAAGGTGGAAGTGCCGCATGGAACAACGGCAACAGGCCGGCCAGGGCGATCAACGTGGTGCTGGCGAACCCGCCATGGATCCGCACAAGGTCACGCCAGTTGTCACCGATGATCGAAGCCGGTGTGCGTGGGAGGCTCATCGTTCAACTCTTGCAAGCACTACACGACGAAGTTCCTCCCAAAAGCGTGCGTTGATGCGTTGACGATCGAAATGCTCACGCACGTAGCGCAGGCCACTTTCCCCCATCGCATGCGCAGCAACGCGATCGTCCGCGAGCCGCACCACAGCCTCACTCAGTGAACCAGCATCCTCTGGAATGAAAGCGATGCCCGCCTTGCCGTGATCAATGAAGAGTTCCTTCGCCTCGCCCTCCACGCCGAGCAACAACGGCTTGGCCAGCGCGAGCGCTTCGAAGATCTTGCTGGGGATGGCGCCCTTGAACAGATCGTTCCTGCGCAACGGCACCACCACACCATCCACAGCGCGAAGCAGCGTGAGCAGTTCCGTACGCGGCATACGCTCGACGAAATGGACGTTGCCGAGTTGGAGTTGCGCCTTGAGCGCCCGCAACATCGTCTTCTCCGGACCGTCACCGATCAGCAGGAAGTGGATGTCGGTCCGACCACTCAATTGCCGCGCCGCGTGCAGCACAACCTCAAGCCCCTGTGCATGACCGAGGATACCGGCATAGGCCAGCACCATCGCCCCCGGTGCGATCGCCAGGCGGGCCAACGGATCCGAAGAAGGCTGCTGTTCCGAACCGGCGACCGCATCGAAGTCAACGCCGTTCGGCAGCCAGAACACACGCTTGTCCGGGCAGCGCCGCTGGATGTCCGCAACGATGCCCTGCGTTTGCCCGGTAATGAGCGCCGCCTTCCGGTAGCAACGCATCTCCAATCGCGTGCTCAGCGCGATCATCGTACGGTTGGTGACCAGCCCAAGCTGCACCGCGCTCTCGGGCCACAGGTCGCTCACGTTGAACACGAGCCGTGCACCCTTGGCTTTGGCGAGCCACATCGCCGTGATCCCCAGGAAGAGCGGTGGCGATTCCACGAACAGCACATCGCTGCGGCGCAAGTTGAACAGCCCGACGACGAGCGCGCTGAACACGAACGAGAAGTAGGTGCACAGGCGCCAGAAGACGCCACGCTTCGCGCTGACAAGGATCCACGCACGGATCACGCTCAACCCATCCACTTGCTCCTTCATCTTCCACTTCCCACGATATCCTTCATGCACGCGCATCTCCGGATAATTGGGCATGGCTGTTAGCACCGTCACCTCGGCACCCAGCCCTTGCAACGCACGCGCCGTGGCGCTGATCCGGTTCTGCGGCGCACCGACCTCCGGCGGAAAATACTGGGTGAGGAAGATGACCTTCATCGCGATGACACTTGCTCAAGCACCTGCACCATTCGATCCACACAGGCGGACCATTCGTATCGCTCGATGACCATGGCGCGGCCAGCGGCACCCCATCGATGACGAAGGTCTTTCGAACTGACCAAGGCTCTCAAGCGATCCGCAGCGGCGATCGGATCGTCGCGCCGTACGACCGCCCCTGTCACTTCGTGCTCCACCACTTCCGGCAGGCCACCCGCATCGGACACCAACACGGGCAGGCCACACGATGAGGCCTCGATCACCGCGACACCGAAGCTCTCCTCGCGGCTCAGGGCTACGAAGACGTCGAGCTTGCGCAGTTCGTCCGGCACCTGAACATGCGGGACCGCGCCCACGAACCGCACACGGTCTTCGATGCCCAATGACCTGACGAGCTGTTCCAGTTCCTCCTGCTGCGCACCGCGACCAACGATCCTCAATCGTGCATGTTGTCCTTCAGGATATCGGAGAAGCTCGGCGAAGGCCTTGACCAGCGTGTCCACACCGTACGTGGGCGTCAAGCTCTTCACCGTTCCGATGACCACCTCCCCGTCGCGCGCTGGCGGTCCTTCCACCGCTGGTGAGAAGATCTTCGTGTCCACGCCGAACGGAACGACCGTGATCGGCGGCAGCCCACTTCCCAATCCCTTGGTCCGCGTCGCCATCGCTTCGCTCGTGGACACGATATGGTCGACGCCCCGCAGGTTGCGCAAAAGCCACCACCGATGGAACGGGCTCTTGCCGGGGAAATCATAAACGTCGCTACCCCACACATTGAGCACCAACGGAACATCGCCACAACCTCGCGCAAGCGTGCCGTAGCCGGTGGCATAGTGGGCATTGATCACATCCGGCCGGATGGTACGCACCAGGCTGCTGTAAGCGGGGCGATCCGACAAGTAGCCGAGCCCTCCACGGTAAGGCAGGCGATGAAGCCGCACAGCACCATCCAAGCCATTGACCGGATCGTGCAGGCTCAGCAGGTGGACCTCCACGCCACGCTGCACGAAGGCATTGGCCCAGCGCATCGTGTGCACGGAACTTGCCGCAGCCAGCATGAGCAGCCTCATGCGTCCAGCGGTTTGTGCAAGGCCACAGAACGCAAGTGCGCCAGGATCCCGGCATCACTTCCACGCCCATCATTGCCATGCCCTACGCGAGCTTCGGCGGCACGCCACCACAACTGCTCACGCACGTCCTCGTCAGCGCAAATGATACCGGCCGCGAAGAAGGCGGCCAGTTGCGAGGAAAAAGCGCGTGATCTAGACCGCACCACACCGCGCGGACCGCTGCCACCGAGGTCATCGCCGGTGAATGTCACAACAACAGGCACAGAACTGGACAGCACGACCAGGAGCGCCGTCACAGAGCCCTGATGCACATGCACCACATCGGGGCGCGCGGTCCGCAACAACTTCTTCAGTTGTAACCTGGACCTCCATAAACGCATGGGTGAGGTGCCCACCCCCAGGTGGAAAAGCGTGACGCGCGCGCCCTGCTGATCGAAGGAAGCCGCCTGTTCATTGAAGCGCTCGACGGCGCGGTCATCGGCGTTGTCCGGGATGACCAGCACAACACGGATCTCGTTGGCGGTGCTTGCGGCTATACGCTCCAACTCGCTACGCACGAAGATCACATCGCGCCATGTGGCGTATCCCAGATAGAGCAGCGCAACAACCAGCGCAATGCCCATCGTATACCACGGTGTGACGACCAACAGGTGCACAGCGCTCCCGAGCAGAAGTATGAAGAACGCGGCCGTAAGGTTGACCCCGTTACGCGGTGTGCGGAAGTACGCATCGAGCAAACTGCGCATGCCGTTGAAGTAGGCGAAGGGTAGCGCACCAAGGAAGATCAACCGCGACATGTCGACATACTCGGCTCCATTGGGTCCGAGGTAGATGGAGAGAAGTGGTGCAGCCAAGAGTTCGAATCCGACCATCAGCGCGATGGAGGCGAGCAGGATGAGGCGCGACATGCGGCGGATACGTTGTGCAAGACCAAGGTGATCTCCGCCTGCCAATTGCGCGGATGCCGCAGGTAACAGCAGCAGGGCCACCGGCGAAAAAACCGCGGCCGCGATATTGAGCAACGTGGCGCCGAAGGCCACCTCGCCGCTCGTATCGATGCCATGGGTGCGCAACGCCACGTAACCCGGAACAGTGAGCAGGGCGCCGAGCGCAACATCACCGGGCACGCGGGGCAGCCCATAGCGCAGGAGTTCCGCCCCCTCCCGGCCGTAGCTCCCTGCGGGTTGGATGATGCTCCTCCCGATGGAGAGCAGGGAGGCTGCCATCCATGAAAGACCGGTGGCCCAAAGCACATCCGCCATATCCGTGAAAAGCACGAACGCGAGACAGGGGGCAACGGCCA
>JBDTNF010000014.1:0-5997 GCA_039933875.1 Flavobacteriales bacterium
AATGCCCCTGGAATCTCCAGTTATGATCGGCCCCAAATCAGGGGAAGCCTACAAATAGGTTGCCGCTTGCATCGGTGATCTTGGCACTGCTGCGCCCAAATCCAATGGCCCTGTTCATAGTTGTAACTACCGCATTACCACTGTGGAAGTCGATATCCACGCCTCCATATGGCTGGCCTGCCCAGTTCGCATAGCCACCCAACCAGAGGTTGTTCAAGCCTTGTTGCGCTCGGATATCCTGTACACATAGCAATACCTCCAGTATGCACAACAGGAACAAACCGATCTGGCGCAAATCGCACATAGTGGGTCGTCGTTCAACGAACAATGGTCAACTTCCCTGCTCGCGCGGATCTGCGATCCGTGTGTCTTTGCATCGAAGCCTCGCAATCCGATCTCGTAGTACTGTCCAAATCACCTTCTAAAGATAGCGGCAACGCTTCCCGAGGTACTCGGGACAAGGCCATGACAGCGTAGCACTGCCTGCGCTTCGATCTCCGGTACCTTCGCACTCCCGACCGATCGGGACGAAGACGCATGCGATCATCCTTCCTCGCCGTATTGCTGCTGCCCGCCCTGGCGCAGGCCCAGCCCCCGCCCGGCTACTACGATCCTGCGGCCGGGCTCTATGGCGAAGAGCTGCGCACCGCCCTTTACAACATCATCAGCCCGCACACTGTGGTGAGTTATAGCGCCCTTTGGAACGCCTTCGAGGACATTGATCGTAAGCCGAACAGCAAGGTGTGGGACATCTATTCCGATGTGCCGGATGGCACTCCGGCCTATGAGTTCACGTTCGGTGCGGACCAATGCGGCAACTACAGCGGAGAGGGCGATTGCTTCAATCGCGAGCATAGTTTCCCGGAGAGTTGGTTCGACGCACTATCGCCGATGAACTCGGACCTGTTCCACATCTATCCCACCGACGGTTGGGTGAACAACAAGCGAGGGAACTTTCCGTACGGCATGGTCACCAGTCCCACCTGGACAAGCACCAACGGCAGCAAGGTGGGGCCCTGTTCGTGGCCTGGTTGCAGCGGTGTCGTGTTCGAGCCGATCGATGTGTACAAGGGAGATCTCGCCAGGGGATATTTCTACATGCTCACCCGCTACCTTCCGAACGTGGACACCTGGCCATGCCCGATGATGACCGGCGGGAATTTCACCGCATGGGCCGAAAGCCTGCTGCTGAGTTGGAACGAGCAGGACCCTGTGAGCCAGAAGGAGATCGATCGCAACAACGATATCTACGGGATGCAAGGGAACCGCAACCCGTACATCGACAACCCGCAATGGGTCTCCTCCATCTGGGAGTCAACCGCCGCAGTGGGCGAAGCGCATGCGGAAGCCGCGCAGCTTTGGTACAGTGAACAAGGTTTACAGGTGGTGCTGGCCGATGCTGCGCAAACCACTTCCTTGTTAGTGATGGATTTGACCGGTCGGGAGTTACAGACAACCACGCTGCGTGATGTGCGCACAACGGTCGCACTGGATGCGCCCGCCGGCATCTACTTCGCGGTGCTGTCCTCCCCTACGCAGCGCTCGGTGCTGCGCTTTGTGCGCTGAGCTTCTCAGGAGCGCAACTGGCCGGCAATGAAGCCTGTCGTCCACGCCGCTTGGAAATTGAAGCCACCGGTGATGCCGTCGATATCGAGCACCTCACCTGCGAAATAGAGAGCAGGCCCACGCCTGCTGCGCATGGTGATCGGGTCAACCTCCTCAAGGGAGACACCTCCTGCCGTAACGAACTCCTCCTTGAAGGTGGTCTTGCCCTGCACGGCGTAACGATCGTTCGTGAGCAGATCGATCAGTCGGTTGCGCTCCTTCCTGGGTAGATCCCCCCAGACATCTTCCGGTCGTACCCCCGCCTTCGCCAACAGAAAAGTCCATAGCCGCTTGGGTAGCGCGAAGACATTGGCGTTCTCCGCATGCTTCCGTCGCATGGCTTCTTCCTCTTCGACGAAGTGCTGGCGCACGGCATCTTCCGAAAGGCCACCGAGCCAATTCACCTGCACCGTGAACCGATAGCCGAGGTCATGGACGATGCGCGCACCCCAGGCGCTCAGGCGCAGGATCGCAGGCCCGCTCATGCCCCAGTGCGTGATCAGCAGTGGTCCGGTGCTTTCCAGGTCGGTGCCGATGATGCGGACGCGCGCGGGGTCGGCCACTACGCCCATCAATTCGCGTATGGGCTCATTCGGCATGTTGAAGGTGAACAGCGATGGCACCGGCGGTACGATACTGTGACCAAGCTCTTTCAGCCACGCGTAGCTCTCCATCTTCGGATGTCCGCCGGTTGTGACGATCAAGCGATCCGCGTGCTCCGTGTGATCGTTCGATAGTTGCAGGTCAAAGCCTTGCTCATTCCTGGTGCATGCGCCTACTCCAGTTCCTATACGGATGCGGACATCCAGCCTGGCCGCCTCCTGCATCAAGCAGTCGATGATGGTGCTGGATCGATCCGTGGTCGGGAACATGCGGCCATCGGGTTCGGTCTTCAGTTCCACGCCGCGTTGGGCGAACCAATCCACCGTATCGCGCGCATTGAACAGACCGAAGGACTTCCGCAGGAACCGCTCGCCACGCGGATAGTGCGTGGCCAACTTGCGTTCGCTGAAGCAGGCGTGCGTGACGTTGCAGCGCCCACCGCCGCTGATCCGCACTTTACTGAGCAGCTTGGAACTCTTCTCGTACAGGGTGACCTGTGCCGTCGGATGATGAGTCTTCGCGCTCAGCGCCGCGAAGAACCCCGCAGCACCGCCCCCGATCACCGCAATGTGCATGGCTTCCCCTGATGGATCAGGAGTGCAAAGATGCTTCCGCGTCCGGATGTATCGATGACCGGAACGATCCGCTGGTCAATCCGCTTTCACGATGCGGCCCCACTGTTCCGTAGCGCCCTGGCTGCGCAGGATGTAAATACCATCGGGCAACCCGCTGATGTCCATCTGAACCGTTCCGGGAGCGGCTTTGAGGCTCATCACTTCACGGCCGCTCACATCCAGGATGCTGACAAAGGCGGATGCCTCCAACTGGAATCGCAAGGCCCCGCTAGTCGGGTTAGGCTGCACCGTGATCGCGGCACTGGCCGGATGCTCGGTCACCGCGGTGGTCAGGCCGCACGAGGGAGCCTGCCCGCACGCCAGTTCGGAACAGAACTGGGCCACGAAGCCAATGGAGGTCACCGGATCGTACGTCAGGTAGCCGACGTGGTCGCTGCCGGGGTAGCTCAGGAAACAATTCGGGATGCCGATGCTGTTGAAGCGGATATGGAGATCGTGGCTTCCCGAGGCGATAAGCCCGGTAGGGATGCCGATCACCGAAACTTCCTGCGTGTAGTACGGTACGATACCATCACCCACTTCGTGCACGCTCACCAACGGCTGATCACCGGGTTGCACCCACAGGGTATCGCCGATGGCGCCGCTGAAGCTGTAAACGGCCATCACCTCGCTGCTGTAACCGGGACTGCCACTGTTGCCTTCGATACCACCCAACGCCGGCATTTCCGACGCGATCACAGCGGGGACTTCTGCATCCTCGTCGAGATAGACCGCATGGATCGCGCTGATGGCACCTGCGGAAACCCCGCCCGAGATGATGCGCTCCGGATCGATGTTGTACGGGTTGCCGAGTTCAGCCACCGACTTCCGCAAGTAGCGTACGCATGCTTTCATGTCATGCGCACCGCGCATCACGGCACGTATGGTGGTGGCTTCGTTCGGGAAAAAAAAACCGACACGATAATCCGGTGCCACAGCCACATAGCCCATCTTGGCGAACGTGGTGCAGAGGTCGGCCACATCGGCACGTGTTCCGGAGATGAACGAGCCACCGAAGGCGACGAGGATAACCGGGCGCGCCGTGAGGGCATCCCCCGTTGGTTCGTAAACGTCCATGCGCAAGGTCTGCGTACCACCTGCAACGGCGGTATTGCTGCCGAACACCACAGCGGAGGTCACAGTGACATCCGTGAAAACAGCCGAACTGTAGCGGCCTCCGCTGCATTCCTGTGCGGATGCGGGAAGAACGAACGCGGTGCAGAGGAGAGCGGTGTAGAAGAGCTTCATGCGGGGAGCGGGGTTGGAGGTGCATGCAATGTAGAGGAAGTTGGCCATGCGAACGGGTTGAAAAGCTGCATAAAGGGGCGCTTAGGCGCTTCGTATCGCTCCAAGCCCGATCGGATCTGGCACGCGGTTGGCAAAGCGGCCCCCGACCAAGTCAACCCAACAATGAAAAAGCTTCTGATCACCCTGGCCATTGGATCCATGGCGACCGCTGCCCAGGCACAATTCCAAGTGAACCCTCAGGTAGGCCTCACCTACCAGAACCTGACCTCCCCTCCTGATGGCTTCACGTACCGCGCCGCCGCTGGCTTCCAGCTGGGTGCCGACCTCCGCTTCGGGGACCGCCTTTACTTCCAGCCAGGCGCCTTCCTGGGCCGCAACACGTCGGTGGTAAGCAACGACGGCGATACCATCTCTTACGAGGACGGCCTGGTGCGGACGAACCTGAAGTTGAAGGGGATGGTGGGCTACCGCATCGTCGACACCTATCAATTCGACCTGCGTTTCGCTGTAGGCCCCTCGTACGATGTGCTCCTGAGCGTGGATGATCGCGATGAGAACGACGGCATCGACTTCGACAAAGGCGACTTCAACAAGGGTTCCTTCAACATCGACGCAGCGCTTGGTTTCGACATGGGGATGTTCACCTTGGAACCGAGTGTGAGCTTCGGCCTTAGCCGCGTGTTCGATCAGGATGTGATCGTGCTCAGCGAGATCGACAGCCGCTACATCACTTACGGGCTCAACATCGGTATCAACATCGGTAACGACGACTGATGCCGCGCATCCCAGGAAAAGAGAAGCCCCCCGATACACCGGGGGGCTTCTTGCATTGTCACGGTTGGGGAGCGTGCCTATTTCTCCACCGGATAGCCTGCCTTCTTCCACCCCACGAAACCGGTCGTGAGGTGTTTCACCGCAAAGCCCTTCTCCTCCAAGTACTCCTTGGCTTGTTCACTTCGCCCTCCTGAATGACAATAGAGCAGCACAGGTTTCTTGGGATCCAAGGCCCCGAAACGCGTTTCGTAGTCGGCCGCGGTCCAATCGATGTTCACGCTTCCGGCGATATGGCCGCTGGCATATTCGGACGGTGTTCGCACATCAACGAGCAACGCCTGGCCCTTGTCCACTTCGGTCTTGAAGGCCGCAGCGTCCAAGTCAGATCCGATGACCTGCTCATTGCCGGTCGCAGCAGCATTGCCCCCCTGCTGGCCTTTGGCGCAGCCTGCAGCAAGAAGAAGTGCGACCAGGGATACACTGATGATCGGTTTACGGGTTCTCATGGTAGGGTCGTGTTCGTTCCAAAAGGCGGATCATTCCGTCGACGGTCCGTTACGCGGACCGCAAAATGGTGGAGCTGAAGGGAGTCGAACCCTCGACCTCGTCATTGCGAACGACGCGCTCTGGCCAGCTGAGCTACAGCCCCTTGGTGATGCGAATTTGCGAAGATCCCTGGATCGGCCGACACGGTCGGATCCGGTCCTTGGCGAACACTTGGGGGAACGTGCCGTATCAGGGGCAACTATCCCTGCCATGCGAACCGCGATCCTCTTCCCCTTTTGTCTTGCCATGAACGGGCTGATGGCCCAGGACGATGGGTATGTCGCCTATGTCCCTAGTCGGCCTCCCGAACACACCGCCGATGACGAGCGCGTCGGTTTCGTTGAGGGCACCTTGCCGAGCACGGTCGAATTGAGTCTGCCCGTTGGAACCTACCAAGTGGACCTCCTCAATGCCCGCGGCAAGGTGAAGCAGAGTTTCGCGGCAGGAGCCATTGACCAGATCGATCTCACTGAGCTCAGCCCAGGAACATGGACGTTGCGCGCACGAACCCCGGAAGGTTTGTGCGTCCGCCGTTTCGCTGTGCTTACCCACGGCGGCGTGCGCTGGACCCTCCCACAGCCCAAACGGCCCAAGTGATCGTCAGTGC
>JBDTNF010000015.1:0-2808 GCA_039933875.1 Flavobacteriales bacterium
CGGTGATCACCGGATCGTTGAAGTCGAAGAAGATGTTGGCGGTGTTCTCGATCACCGTTGCGGGCATCAACGGCAAGCGGGGCCGGATGCGGAAGGAAGCAAAGCCATGGCTCGCGGGTTCGTTCACATTGCTATCCGGTAGCAGGATGTTCGGGAAGATGAACTTCACCACGCCCTGCCCCACCAAGCTGCGCGTGCAACCATGCGAAGCAGCGCCCCATTGGATCGAGGCGGGATCGAGTGCCGCTTGGAGCGTGTCGGTGACGATCACGGTGAACGCAGTGTCCGTTCCCGTGTTCTGGAAGCGGATGGTGTAGTCGATCCAGTTGTCCACATCGATGTAAAAGAGCGACGTGCTGTAACCGCTGCTGGTGTTCGCCGTTTTGTCGTTCGGATCGAAACTGCCCGTGACCGTCACGCTGGTGCCCGCACTGTTGTTCGCGGGGACCGCATCGGTGTTCGATGTGGTGAACGACAGTGAAGCGCCAAGCATGGTACCGATCAAGCCAACATCCGGTGGCACCTGAAGGCGGACTTGGATCGAACGTTCGAGGAAAGCACCGAGCGAAACCTGGTTCCATGTGAGCGTGTTGCCAACAACCGACGAGGGCGTTGGCGAAGCCGAGATGTAGGAGACGGCCGGGTCGAAGGTGAAGACGGTGCTTGTGTTGCCCGTCGATGCCGGTGTGAGGTTCTGCTGGCTGATGGCGTAGTGCAGTTCGAAACCCGGCCGTGCTGGTCCGCTGGCTATCATCACCTGTGCATCGAGCGGTACGAGCGCCGTATCGCCGACGTTGATCGTTTGCACACCGCTAACGTTCACCGGAGCAGGTGGCGTTGGGCAATGCTGCGCGATGTCCGCGGCGATCTGCTGCATCGCGTAAGGACCCGATGGCAGGTTGATGGAGTATCCTCCCCCACTGTTGGCCGTTGCGTAGTACGGACCGGGAGTGAATTCCAAGAGGGCGCCGGGCACGCGCGTTTCGCTCCCGCTGCCCCCCATCACACAATCTTCACTGTAGTCCATGTACACGGTGCCGTTCACGTTCCCACAAGCAGGGCCCAGGTCGGGCACGGTTACCATCATGGAATCGCCGCATGCGTCCATCTGTTGACTGAGTGGACCGCTGCCGAGACCAAAAATGTCGAGCACTACCCAATAGTCACCGGGAAGAAGTCCTGTGAACGACTTCACCAAGGGTGTGTATCCCACATAGTCCGTGTTCAGTGTTACTCCATTGCGTTTCAGGTGGAGATCCACGTTCTGGCTATTGCCTTCGGTGGTAAATGCAACCTGCATGCTTCCTGTTGCGGCCGAGCCGCACGCACCTTGCACATCCAACACCGATATCACCGGCCATTGCACCGGGTAGCCGACATGGAGCAATGCCGTTCCGATGCAGCCCGTGGCATCCTGGTAATTCACCTCGAACGTACCTCCCGGAACGCCATCGTAATTGATCAGTATATCCGGGAACGAAACACCGCTGATGACCTCACTGAGGTAGCCGATCGTCTGGATAGGGAATGCGAACGGGACCGACAAATTGCTCTCCGTCAGCGCGTTCGTACTGAACACGGAATGGCAGTATTCGTTGTTCGGCGCATAGCAGTAGGCGCGAGCCCCACCGATCTCGGTGTACGGGAACGAGGAATACGCCAGCACGGTCGTCTGCTCGGTAACCTGGGTCCCTTCGAAGTCGGTGACCGTTACGCTGTAGGTTCCCGCCGATAGGTTATTGATGTACTGCTCCGTGGCCAGCGTACTCCATAGGTAGCTGTAAGGTGGCACACCTCCGCTAGGGTAAGCGAACACCTGGCCGTTCGCATTGCCGCAATACTCGGGGTACGTGGTGAGCGTAACCGTAAGCGCCTGGGAACCGGGGACTAAGAGGACGGAGAGACCGAGGAGAACGACGCGTAGTCTTTGTGTCATGGGCTGTTATCTTGATTGGGGGCTTGGAGGAAACGCCAAAGGGCAGACGAGCCCCCCGGATTTGGCTGCCTGAAACTACCCCAATTCCTTTCAACAGGCCCCGGCTAACTTCGCAGCCGCTCTGGTTCAGGAGCAGGGGCAGTAAGCACAATCCCCCTGCTCCTGCTCCCGCCCCTGCCCCTGATGCGCCATTCCCGAACAGTCGCCTTCCACACCCTGGGCTGCAAGCTCAACTTCAGCGAGACCAGTACCCTGGCCCGCTCGCTGGAGGAGGCCGGCTATGCCCGGGTGAAGGTGGAGGACCGCCCGGATGTCTTCGTGTTGAACACTTGTAGTGTGACCGAGAATGCCGACAAGGAATGCCGTCGCCATGTGCGCCGCTTCCAGGCGATCAATCCGGAGGCCTTTGTCGCTGTGGTGGGCTGCTATGCCCAACTCAAGCCCCAGGAGATCGCCGCGATCCCCGGTGTTGATCTCGTGCTGGGCGCGAACGAGAAATTCGATCTGGCCGCGCACATCGAACGCCGAGCCACTGCCGGCGAAGCCGGTCATAGCGAACAAGGCGAAGCGATCTTCGGCCCGATCAAGGAGGTGAAGCGGTTCATCCCGAGCTACAATTCCGGCGACCGCACACGCACCTTCCTCAAGGTGCAGGACGGTTGCGACTACTTCTGCTCATTCTGCACCATCCCCCTGGCACGTGGTCGTAGCCGCAGTGGCTCGATCGCCGAGACGGTCGCTCAAGTGGAAGCGATCGCCGGACAGGGCATCCGCGAGATCGTGCTCACCGGGGTGAACATCGGGGATTTCGGAAACGCAGCGCCCGCCCTGAGCGGAGTCGAAGGGAGGCGCAAGGCCGAGAACTTCCTTGG
>JBDTNF010000016.1:0-67244 GCA_039933875.1 Flavobacteriales bacterium
CAACACCTATCTTCGTCGGCCGAAGACCCCCCACTGCCATGCGCATCTTCCTCCTTGCGATCGTTGTCTCCCTCGGCCTGCCCGGTTTCGCTGGCGTTATTGTGCTCGAGGGCAATTACCAAGGCAAGAACCTCTTCATCCAGAACCCCTTCTCCGAGGCCGGTGTGGGGTTCTGTGTTTTCGAGGTGACGGTGAACGATCAGATCGCCACGGACGAGATCAACAGTAGCGCGTTCGAGTTGGACCTGAACAATTTCGGTCTCAAGCTCGGTGACAAGGTGGTGGTGAAGGTGAAGCACAAGGACGGCTGCACGCCGGTGGTGTTGAACCCTGAGGTCCTCAAGCCGAAGAGCACCTTCGACATTGTGAAGCAATCCATCGGCAGCGATGGCACCTATACATGGACCAGCACCAATGAGACCGGCGAATTGCCGTTCATCGTGGAACAGAAGCGCTGGAACAAATGGGTGAAGGTGGGCGAGGTGATGGGCATGGGTCGTCCGGGTGAGCACACGTATTCCTTCAAGGTGACCCCGCACAGCGGCGAGAACACCTTCCGCGTGAAGCAAGTGGACATGACCAAGCGGTCGCGCTTCAGTGAGACGGTGAAATACACCGATGCTTCCGTTGCCGCCGTTACCTGGGGTCCGGTGAAGCCCAAGGAGACCATCGACTTCAGCAGCAACACGCTGTATGAGATCTACGACCAGTTCGGCAACATCGTGAAACGGGGCTACGCCAAACAAGTGGATGTGAGCACCTTGAAAAAGGACCTCTACTACCTGAACTACGACAACAAGATGGGCGAGACGTTCATCAAGCGCTAGACCAACTATCCCTTAAGCGCCCCCTCCTGAGCAAAGCCAAGGATGGGGCGCTTTCTTTTGTACCCATGATCCGCATCGAACACATCGGCATAGCTGTGAAGGACTTGGCGGCGGCCGAAGAGGTTTACGCGAAGCTGATGGGTGCCCCCGGTTACAAACGCGAGGTGGTCGAGAGTGAAGGGGTCATCACCTCCTTCTTCCAGGTCGGGCCGAACAAGATCGAATTGCTTGAGAGTACACGCCCTGACGGCCCCATCGCCAAAGCGATCGAGAAACGTGGCGAGGGGATCCATCACATCGCGTTCGAGGTGGCTGATATCCGTGCTGAGATGGCCCGCTTGAAGGCCGAAGGCTTTGTTCTGCTGAACGAGGATCCGAAGCGCGGTGCGGACAACAAGCTGGTGTGCTTCGTGCACCCGAAGAGCGCGAACGGGGTGTTGGTTGAACTGTGCCAGGAGATCACTGCACCCTGATGGCGACGCGCAAGGACACTGCGGCGTTCATCCTCGATCAGCTCGGTCACGCGGACCGGTTCAGCGTACGTCCCATGTTCGGCGAGTTCGCGCTCTACGCGGATGGCAAACCCGTGGCTTTCATCTGCGACGACCAGCTCTTCGTGAAGATCATGGCGGAAAGCACGTTGCTCGATGGTCGCTGTGAACGTGCGCCGGCCTATCCCGGGTCCAAGGACTATTACCTCGTGCCTGAGGGCATCATCACCGGGGAGCGCAAGCTACCCGAGGTCTTGCTGCACATCGCTTCAGTGCTGCCCATGCCAAAGCCGAAGAAGAAAGCGAAGAAGGGCTAAGCGGGTAGCCTGGGTCATGTATGGAGCTGCCGCGCTATGTCAGCAGCCCGAGCCGTTCGGCCAAGGCGATCACATCCTCGTTCACCAGATCCAGGTGCTCGGCCTGCAAGCCGGCCTCGCGTGCACCGATCACATGCTGGATCGAATCGTCGATGAACAGTGTGCGCCCCGGCGCTGCGCCGTGTTCACGGAGCACATGTTCGTATGCGTCGGCGTTCGGCTTGCGCAGGCCGATCTCGCAGCTGTAGTAAGCACCGTGGAACAGCGCCTTGAAGTCGACGAAGCCGTTCTCTCGTTCCACGATGGCCGAGAACGCGGGCACATGGATGGCGTTGGTGTTGCTCAGCAAAAGCACACGATAGCGCTCTTTCAGTCGATGGATCAATTCAATGCGTGCGGCGGGGATGGAGCCGAGCATCGCGTTCCAGCAGTCGTCGATCCGCTCGTCGGTGATCCCGGTGCCATGAAGCTGCCGGATACGATCGCGGAATTGCGCTGGCGAGAGAGCCCCTGTCTCGAACCCATCGAAGAGATGGTCCTGCTTCGCCTTGCTGTACAACGTTTCGAAATCAGCGAATCCCAATGCTTTGAACGCGTTGGTCGTAGCGTGATAATCCACATCGATCAGCACGCCGCCGAGGTCGAGCAGGAGAGTATCGATGTGGTTGTGCATGGCGGCGGCGAAGGTACCCGCCGGTCTACATTTGCGGCCGACCGGGCCCATAGCTCAGCGGTCAGAGCAGGGGACTCATAATCCCTTGGTCGCAGGTTCAAATCCTGCTGGGCCCACCTCGCCACGGCGCGTTGTCCAAGCGCCTGTTCAATACGGCCGCACGGCGGACACCCGCATGAACACATCGTCGATCAGCAGGCTGGCGGTGTGTTCGTGGTTCCAGAAGTAGAAGCGCAATTCATCACCGGGCTCCAGTGGGGGCACAGGGATGCGGTACTCGAGTTGTTGCCAGACCCCGGCTTTTCCGGGTACCGGGTTGATCGGGAACGGCTCATAGTAGGCGGGTGTTCCATCGGGCCGTTTCACTTCGGTAACGCCATACAGGGAATGCGAATCGCCGGAGTTCACCTCGTACCGTTGCAGGCCGACCTCGAGGAATAGCGCTCTACCCGTGGGGATGACATCGGTGTTCGCCTTGAAAGAGAGCCCGAACTCGATGGAGGGCTCGAAGATGCATACGTTGTCCTTGCTGAACGCTTCGGGTCTGTGCTCCACTTTTCCTTCGCTCCAGTAGGTGCATCGATGTTCCATGTCGCAGCTCTCCTCAAGGACCACGTCCATGCCGTTCGGGTTGAACGGCGCGGCCTGGTAGTTCCCGCCCAGTTGGTTGCGGTAAGCATCGCCGAACTTTAGAAAACTGTAGAAATATTTCTCGCGGTCCATGCTCTCGTGGTGAAGGATACGGGCATGGTACTGCCACATCTGGGCGAGCTGCAAGGTGATGCATGCGACGATGAACACACGGGCCGCGATCCACCAACGGCCCTGCCAATGGTGCAGTACGAGCGCCAGAGGCAGCACGAGGACCGGGTAGTGATCGATGAAGACACGGCTGCCGAAGCCGCTGCCGTAGTACCAGATCCACCAGCTGCTGATCACGAACGTGTTCACACCCCAATAGACCAGGCTTGAAACGGATCGAACGCGATCACGACCCCACAGGAGCACAGCGCTCATTGCGGCCAGCAGGAAGAAGGGGGTCCACAGGAACAGCCCGCGTCGGAAGCCGAAAAGCACCTTGACCATCTCGGACCGCCCCCAGTGGAAACCTTCGCCTTTGTAGCCCCACTCGAACCAGTGGCCCGTTTGAAAATGCCAGAGCAAGGGTTGTATCCCGACCACAAGCGCCCCCGCCAGTATCGCGCTCCCCAACACCAGCGGTCGTTTGAACAAGCGGGCGGCGAGCTTCAGTGTATCCGCGCCAGCCACAACGGGCACAGCCAGCAACACCAACGCGTTCACAGGCCGGATCAACACTACGAGCCCGAGAACGGCTGCAGCGGCGACGGCCCACCACAACGAAGCGCCGCGCACGAGTCGGTGGACCAGCAGCAGGAACACGCTGACCGCACAGAAGGAGTAGACATGCGACCAGCCCGGTTGCAATGCCGCGTATTGCAACAAGGTGGTGCCGAGACCAAGCCCGAGCAGGACGCAGGCGATCACACCATCGCGAATGCCCATTCCGCGGAACAGCGCGCGCAATGCGAGCATGCCCAATAGGAGGTAAGCCCAGGCCCCCATACTGATCGCTGTGAGCTCGTAGATGGTGAACCCGTCCCGCGGCTTATCCGGATCGGCCAGCGCGAAATGGCCCAATGCGAACCAGGGAGCCATCATCACGCTTGTGCCGCAGAAGTACTTGTTCAGCGTGCCGGTCGGGGTCCGGTTCACATACTCCCAAACGAACTCCTCGTGACCCAGATCGTGACGCAGGCAGATCGCCATCAGGTAGCCGTAGTAGCCCTTGGCGTCACTGCGGATGATGGTTTGCCAGGCTTTCCCGTCCTCGCCCCACCAGAGCCCGCGCACAGAGAGCACGGCGGTGAACAGTACCACCGTGAACGTCACAAGAAGGGATGCGGAGGGGCGGCGCACGGCGATGGGCGTTCGAGGCCGTGAAGATGGGAAGGAAGGCGAACACGCGACCAGCAGGCTACTTTAGCCACCTCACGCGCAGGAGCAGGAATGAAGAAGGTCATCGTCACGGGAGGAGCGGGGTTCATCGGTTCGCACACGGTGGTGGAGCTGATCGCCGCTGGCTATGAGCCGGTGATCGTGGATGATCTGCGCAATAGCGACGAGCGGGTACTGAAGGGGTTGGCGGCGATCCTCGGACGGGACCCGAAGGTCCATCGCGTCGATTGTACCGACGAAGTGGCGTTCGACCGGGTTTTCGCTGCGGAAGCCCCAGTTCATGGCGTGATCCACTTCGCCGCCTATAAAGCGGTCGGGGAGAGCGTTGCCCAACCGCTGAAGTACTATCGCAACAACGTGGGGTCTCTCGTGGTGCTGTTGCACCTGATGGCGGAACACGCCGTCAAGCGCCTGGTGTTCTCTTCCAGCTGTACTGTCTATGGCCAGCCGGAGAAACTGCCCGTGACCGAGACCTCGCCGGACCGTGATGCACAGTCGCCCTACGGATACACCAAGGTGGTGTGCGAGCAATTGCTCCGTGATCAGAGCGCAGCGGATCCGTCGTTGAAGACGGTGATGTTGCGGTACTTCAACCCGATCGGTGCGCACACCTCGGGCCTCATCGGGGAACTCCCCATCGGCGTGCCCGGCAACCTGGTGCCTTACGTGACACAAACGGCGGCGAAGATCCGTGAGCGATTGCGGGTGAACGGCAACGACTACGACACCCCCGACGGCAGTTGTGTGCGCGACTACATCCACGTGATGGACCTGGCCAAGGCACACGTGAGGGCACTCGACTGGGTGGAGGAACGGGAGGCGCCGCTGTGCGAGGTCTTCAATCTGGGTACTGGCCGTGGTAACTCCGTGCTGGAGGTGGTGAACACGTTCATCGCGGTGAACGGTGTTGATGTGCCCTACGAGATCGGCCCGCGGCGACCGGGTGATGTCGAACGTGTTTATGCGGACACGTCGAAGAGCCGCGATGTTCTCGGGTGGGAATGCCGCTACGACCTGCGCGATGCCCTGCGCGATGCGTGGAAGTGGCAACAGGCCTTGGGCTGAAGCCGCTGACCCTTGGATGACCGTGCTAAAGGTGAAGCTTGAGGGGAAGCTGAGGCTGTATCGGGGGCAGGGTGGGTTCTGAGGAGCGGCACCGGTGTACTCCGCTCTGATCGTCCTACCGTGGATCCGGTAGGTCCTTCGAAGAAGCACCGCCGGACCTGCTGAAAATACCAACGAATGGGTATTGATACGGCTTCGTGATGATGGTTCATTTGAGGGAGCGATTTTGCTCTACCAAAGATCCCAAGCCATGAAAACCACAGGGATTGTTCTCACCGCGACTCTAGTCGCTACTTGCCTGCTCACCTCCTGCGCCAAGGATGAACTCACCGCCCCGAGCGCTCCCTCCGCCCAGGGTCTTGCCAACCCGCTCAGTGCGGAGCCCGCGCCTGTTCTTGATACCAAGATGGACATGCCTTGTCTCGATGCCGATGTCCCCCTCTTGCATATCCGCTGGACCCTGCAACGGCTGGATGGCCGGCCGATCTCCCTGGCTACCGATGCCATCCGACCATGGCTGACCTTCAGCGATGGTCCCGATCAGGCGATCAACGGTTTCGGTGGGTGCAATGCGATCACCGGCACCTTCGAGTTCGATTGCGAGTCGCTCCATTTCGCGTCCCTCGGCAGTACTCACATCTACTGCGCTAACACCTACGACCTGGAACAACACTTCCTGGCTGCGCTGGGTGAGGCGGATTCATTCGCGGTCTGGGGCGACCGGCTGCAACTCTTCAAAGGCTCCGTGGAGATCGCCGCGCTTTATCAACACCAGTTACCGATCGCTTCGGCGATGGGACAAGGGCTCGGTCAGGATCACACCAGCACCCCGCCCACAGTGCCGTTCCCGGACAATTGAGAGGATCGTCCCCGGTGATCAAGAAGGATCCCGGTTCTGTTGGACCCCGATGCCAGGCAATGACCCGGCATCGGGGTCCAGCGCGTCATCCCGGTCGCACGCGGGTTCAGAACCGTGGTGAGTTCAGTGGCCAGTACATCACCTTGACCACCTTCAGGCCGGAGCCGAACGAAGGCTTCGGTCGGGGAAGTGTGATGACGAATTCGTCATGCTCCACTCGAATTTTCAGATCCTTTCCGGTAGCCAGCAAGCTGGCCGATCTGACCTGCGCGAAAACCCACCAGGCGAGTCGGACCTCCCCGTTGGCATCGGGTTCAAGGAACAAGTAGGCCGTGCTATTTTCACGGGTCTCGTGTTCCCGGTACTTCATGGTGCAGCCCAGCACGTTAGTGGGCAATGCCCCCTGGAAGGCTTCGGCGCCGTAGATCGCCTCCCCGTTCACCTTCAACCATGCGCCTACTTCCTCCAGTCGTTCGTAGGCAGCAGGATCCCATTGCCCATCAGGCCCAGGAGCCACGTTCAACAGCAGACTTCCGCCGCGCGAGACCACGGTCACTAACGTGCGAATGATCTCGTCCGTGCTCTTGTACTGCTCGTTTGGCACCCAACTCCAGCTTGTGCCCATCGGCATGCACGTTTCCCACGGCACGCCGGGATCCTTGTCCGGCACATGCCCTTCCGGTGTGATGTAGTTCTCGTACGCGCCACCCACGGTGCGATCGACAACGAGCAAGCCAGGCTGGTGTGAGCGTGCCATCGCCGCGATCCGGGGCATGTCGATGTCCTGCTCGATGGTGATCGCCTTTTGCCAGCTCACGCTCGTGTCGATGCTGTTGAACGGGCGCACCCAACCGCCATCGAGCCAGAGGATGTCCATTGGACCATAGCCCGTCATCAGTTCCTCGATCTGTGTGTACGTGTGGTCTTGAAAGGCCTTCCAACGCTGTGGATAGTTGGTTGGCAGGTAGTTCACGCTGCGGTCCTTCGGCGGGAAGTTGCGCCACCAGTAATCGTCGCTGTGCCAGTCCGGCTTGCTGAAGTAGGCTCCAGTCCAGAGGCCTTCGTTGCGGAACGCGGAGAAGAGCTCCTTGGTCACGTTCGCGCGTGGATCACTGTGGAACGGTGTGTTCGGCGACGTGATGCGATAGTCCGTCGTCTTTGTATCGAACATGCAGAAGCCGTCGTGGTGCTTCGTGGTGAAGACCATGTACTTCATGCCAGCCTCCTTCGCTGCATGCGCCCATTTCGCCGGATCGAACACCCGCGGGTCGAACGTGTTCTGGAGCGCCTCGTAGTTGCGCACGTATTCGTTGTAAGTGGCGCCGTGCTTCGGATCGCGCACGCACCAGCCCTCATCCTCCGGGCAGATGCTCCAGCTCTCCACCACGCCCCATTGGCTGTATGTGCCCCAGTGCATCAGCAAGCCGAACTTCAGATCCTTCCACCGGGCCAATTTGCTCGCGACCGCTGTGTCGCTGGGTGCGATGTATGGTGCCTGGGCCACGAGATGGTTCGCGCTGCCCAGAAGAGCAAGGATGCAGATGACGATGAAGGACGTTCGACGCATGCGCTGACCGGTCAAGCAAAGTTGACGAAAGGAGCGACTCTTCAAGGAGCAGCGAAGAGCACCACGCACACATACGTACAGGCACCGCCGAGCAGGACGCCCGCATATACCTGAGCCGGTGAATGATCGCTGGAGAGCAACCGCGCCGAGGCCAGCGCCCCGGCCAGCACGATCAGCGCGGCGATCGGCGGCAGCAAGGGCAGGCTATGCAGCACCGATAATCCAACGAGCGCACCGATGGCGCCACCGATGCCCACCATGTGCGCACTGATCTTCCAGCGGAATGTGACCACCGTTGTCACCCCCAGTGCGACGAGCGCACCGAGGAAAAGGCCGTGCACCGCGGGATGCAACGGGGAACGCCGGAGCAGGTACCACGTCATGGCGTAGTAGATCATGGTCATGATGTACGGGGCGATGCGCTCCGTGCGCGTCGGCATCAGCAGGCTGGAGATCAGCCCGGCGCGCAAAAGGAGCAAGGCGCTGGTGAGCGGGAAGACGATCGTCATCAACGCGACCATGCCGAGGATGATCCATCGGGCTTCGTCGGGAATGAAGAACGCCAGGTGCGGATCGACGCGGAACGCGAGCCACAACGTGAACACCGGCATGAACAGCGGATGCAGCAGGACGGATAGCCAGCGGGCGGCGGTGCGCATCGTCAATGAATGAGCGGCAAGTTCCCCAGCGGCCAGGGGCAAGTGGGGCCACTCTTTGCGCACTCCCGAACTCGCCGCCTGCCGACTCGCCGCTGCTTCGGTCCCTGCTGCATCAAAGCTCTTTGCGCAAACGCGCCACCGAGATGTTCAATTGCTCTCGGTATTTGGCCACGGTACGCCGCGCGATGTTGTAGCCCTTGCTCTTGAGCAAGGCGGTCAGTTCGTCGTCGGTCAGCGGCTTGCGCTTCTCTTCGGCCTCGATCGCGTCCTTCAGGATCTTCTTCACCTCGCGTGTGCTCACCTCCTCACCACTGTCGGTGCTCAGGCTTTCGCTGAAGAAGAACTTGAGCAGGAAGGTGCCGTGGTTCGTTTGCACGTACTTGCTGTTGGCTACCCGGCTGATGGTGCTGATGTCCAGCTTCACACGTTCGGCGATGTCCTTCAGGATCATCGGTTTCATTTTCGTCTCATCGCCACTGAGGAAGAACTCGCGCTGGTGCTCCATGATGGCCTCCATGGTCACGAGCAGGGTGTTCTGCCGCTGCTTGATCGCGTCGATGAACCACTTCGCACTGTCCAGTTTCTGCTTGATGAACTGCAGGGCCTCGCGCTGGTCCTTGTCCTTCTTGTTCCGCTGGTATTCCTTGATCATGTCGCGGTACTGCCGGCTCACCCGCAGTTCCGGCGCATTGCGTCCGTTCAACGAAAGTTCGAGCTGCCCATCGCTGGCCATCACCATGAAGTCGGGGATGATCTCCTGCGATGGCTTGTCCGTGTCGCGCATGGTGTTGCCCGGCTTCGGGTTCAGGTGCACGATCAGGTCGATGGCGCCTTTCAGCGCGTCCTCGTCGATCTCAAGCCGGTCCAGGATGCGCTCGTAGTGCTTCTTGCTGAACGCCTCGAAATTCTTGTCCAGGATCTCACGTCCTACACGTTGTTCGAGGCTGTGCGGCATACGGTCCACTTGCAACAGCAGGCACTCACGCAGGTCGCGGGCACCCACCCCGGCGGGGTCGAGCGACTGCACCTCCTTCAGGGCCTTCAGCAACTCCTCACGCGTGCAGATCACGTTCTGTGTGAAGGCGAGGTCGTTCACGATGGCGTCGACGTCGCGACGGAGATACCCATCCTCGTCCAGGTTGCCGATCAAGTGTTCGGCGAGCAGTTCGGTGCGGTCGTCGCAGGCCCGCAGGCCCAGTTGCGCCTTCAGTGAATCCTGGAAGGTGGTGCCGCCGGCCAGCGGCATCACGCGCTCCTCCTCATCGGGGCCGCTGTTCTTCACGCTCAGCTTGTAATCAGGCGTGTCGTCGTCCTGGAAGTAATCGCTCAGGTCGAAATCGTCGCGCTCGTTCTCATCGTTGCCGTCGGCGTCCTGGTTCTGCTCCTCGATGGCCTGCTCCTCCGTGGGGGCCTCCTCCTCCTCATGGTCCTCGCCTTCCTCCAGGGCGGGATTGTCCTCGATCTCCTGCTTGATGCGCTGCTCCAGCTCCACGGTGGGCACCTGCAACAGCTTCATCAGCTGGATCTGCTGTGGGCTCAGCTTCTGCTGCAGCTTCTGGAAAAGGCCTTGTTTCAACATCGCGGGGTAAAAATACCGGCACGGGCGCGGTTGGCGAAACAGAAAGCCGCGGAGAAGGTGTTTTCCGACCCCGCCACCCTGACGGTGGTCCGGGAAGCATTGACGCTGAGAATGATACATTCGAGCCTCTTCGCCACTTACCACCATAATGATGGCACATTACCCAGCAAGGAGATCGGATCTCTTGAGATGGACGCTCGCGGTCCTTGGATCGCTGTGCGTGGTCACTGGCGCATGGGCGCAAGGGGAAAAGTTCGCTTACATCTGCTCGGGATATCCGATCCAGGCGGGGAAGGAACTGGTGGTTACCGCCAGGGGAGAGGATGGCTCCACTGAAAAGGCCAGCGTTACCAAGCCGGGTGGTCAGTATTACCTGGTGAATGTGAGGTTGCGAATGGGCGTGGCCTATGATGTGGAGTATGAGCTTGGAGGTACGTTGGTCCATACCGATGCGCTTGATGCGGTCGAGCGTGTGACGCCAGCGAGACCCCGCATCAAGGAGATCCAGTTCGACAAGGTCCCGAAAATGAAGAGCGGGCCTTCGGGCATGGTACCCCTGAGCGTACAGGCCAAGGGGGTCAGCGCCAGCGACCTTGGCCAGCCCACCCTCTCGGTCACCTCGGACGCGGGCAAGTCCCAGAACTCAACGAGGAAGCTGTCGAATGGGCTTGGCTTCGTGTATGTGAAGCCCGGCTTCACATACACGGTGCTCTATGAGCTGGGGGGCAAACACTATTCCCGCACCGGCCTTGTGCCCGATGATGGAACGGTGCCTGCGCGCTGGGACCTTGCCTTCGTCGAACCGCCCCCTCCGCCCCCTTGCGAGGTCGGTGCGTCCTGCGATGATGGCGACCCCAAGACCAAGAAGGACAAGCTCCTGCCCGATTGCACGTGCAAGGGGATCCCCGACGATTGCACGCGTGGGACACCCTGCGATGATGGTGACCCCGGTACGATCGGGGAGAAATTCAACAGCCGGTGCGAATGTGTGGGCGGCGTCCAGAAACCCGACTGTCTTGGGGTGCCTGGCGGTTCCAGCAATCCCGGGGAGTCTTGTGACGATGGGAACCCACAGACCGTGAACGATGTCTTCTCGCCGGAGTGCAAGTGCGTAGGAACCACGTTGGAAAAGGACTGCGAGGGGAATGTGGGTGGCACCGCGGTGAAGGGGAGCTCTTGCGATGACGGCGACGCCAGGACAACGAACGACAAGTGGGGTTCGGATTGCGTTTGCCGCGGCATGGTCGTCAGCAAGACCTCGTTGCCCATCATCGAGCATAGCGCATCGAGTGAGCTTCGATGCAGCGACCTGCACGTATTGGTCTCCGGTAAGCCACGGGAGGCTTGGAAGGTGGGCGATGTGGATGAGGTGAACATGGAAGTGGATCGCACCGCTTATGCCGGACCTTCCTCCCAGGGCGAATCACTGGTGGCGCACGGGGACAGCCTGCGCGGCCTCATCTACGTGAACGACTCCCTCTGGCTGGAGCTCTCTTCACCCGATGGCTCCTTCACCATCGAGGCTGGAAAGGGCAACAGGCATCGCTCCATCCGCGAAACGGCGCCGCTGAGGTTCAAGTGGACCATCACCGCAGCGAAGGCCCCCTCCGAAGAGAAGGATGATTGGACCGTGTTGAAGCTGACCTCGTACACGCTGAACTGCAACACCGGCAATGCGCGCCTGGAGGAGTTCAACACCGTGGAATACAAGGTCAAGGTCACCGAGAAGGTCGATATCCTGAAATGGATCCAGGAACACATCGCGGCCATCGGCACCATCCTGGCGGGCATCGCGGTCATCGTGGGATACTTCCGGGACTGGTTCGGCGGCTTGTTCAAGCGCAAGGAGAAGGGCGGAACCCCGGCTTAGTCCGAGGGATCACGTGATGAGAAGTCGTTCCATCACGATACGAAAGGAGGCCTGATCCGCTGCGTGCGATGACGGGCTCATATGAGCCTTCGGTCCATCAAGATCCTTCGGGGAGCGGATCGCTCAGCGCGCGGTCAACATGATCCGCTCGATCACCGCGTCGGTGCCGTTGCCGATCCGCATCAGGTAGAGGCCCGTGACAGGATGCAGCAGGTCGATCCGCGCACGGCCTTCCGCGATGGTGGTGCGTGTGTAGGGCACGCTTTGGCCCAATGCGTCTATGAGCTCCAGCGGAGTTCCGGCGGGGAGGCTCACCCAGAAGCTGCCATCGTTCGGGTTGGGATACACCAACGTGCGTTCCTTCCAATCCGCCGATACGGTGGGTGAAAAGGTCTGGGTGTTGTCCAGATCGACCATGCGCAGGCGGTAGTAATTGGTGCCGGTCTTCGGCGCTTCGTCCAGGAACGAATACTCGATCATCGCGACGGAGTTCCCGGCGGCGGGCTGCGTGCCGATGCGTGCCCAGTCCGTTCCGTTGGTGCTGCGCTCGATGTCGTAGCGGGCACTGTTCAACTCGGTCGCGGTCGTCCAGGTCAGCAGGATGCCGCTGTTGTTCGGCCAGGCGTGCAGGTCAAGCAACTCCACAGGCAATGTGCTGTTGCCGAAGAGTTGCACATTGTCGAAGTAGAAGAAGTTGCCGTAGGCGTTGAGCCCCACGAAACGGATCTGTACGGTCTGTCCATCGTAGGCGCTGATGTTGATCGTGTTCGTCTGCCACTGCGAACAGTTCGTTGGTGCCCAGGCGTTGGTGTTAGCAGCGGTGGTCGCCAATGCGACGCCAGAGGCGTTGTAGAGCGTCGTCCAACTTCCGCCGCAGTTGTTGCTGATGTCCACACGGAAACCGTCGTAGTAGCCGGCACCATAAGGAGCGAAGGCGCGGTCGAAGCGCAGTTGGCAACTCGACAGGCCGTTGAGGTTGATGCGCGGTGTCACCAGGCGATCCTCCTGGCCCACGCCATTGTAATTGTAGTTGTCGATGCTCCACGCGCGTGTCGATCCGCAGTTGATGCCGTTGGTGAGCACCGTCGTGGTCCAGGTGGTCAGCGCATCGGGGTTCTCCAGGCGCCAACCCGCTGGTGCGGGCACCGTGGCCACGGCGAGCCCTTCGGAGAACGGCGCGGGAACGATGGTCGCATTGGTGACCGTGAAGGAACTGGTGGCTTGATCATTACCGGCGAACGAATCGCCGCCAAGCAAGGTGGATACCGCGACGGTGTGTGCTCCCGTTGTGCCGATCACCAGCGGTGTGGCGAAGGTGTAGGTCGCGCTGGCACCTGCGGCGATCGTCGCCGTGAACGTTTCGGCCACCCAGGCGCCGGCATCCAGGCGGTAGCGGATCGGGAAGTTGCTCTGGGCGTTCGATCCGAAATTCCGAACGGTGGCGCTCACGATCGTGTTGTTGCCCGAGCAATCAAGCGTGCCCGAAGCCGACGGTGTGAGCACGGCCGAAACCCCGACGTTGTTCGGCAGCGGTGTATCGTATGCTTCGGTCTGGTCGGTGCGGCTCAAGCTGCTGCCCTGGTTCGCGCTCACGCCAAGGCCGCGTCGCGCGAAGGCGTTCCACATGGCCGTTTGGTGAACGCCGCCGTAAAGCGCAGCATCGGCATTGATGAGCGCATTGCGCGCATCCACGAAACCGGGATTGCACGCGGTCAGCTTCATGCCCTCCATCACCAGGTGCATGGCGATGTTGTTGCCGCCGGTCCCGGAATAGATGTTCGGGTCGTAACCGTAGGTGTTGATCAACTCCCACGTCATTTCCCACAGGATGGTGCACCACACGAAACCGATGCCGTGCGGCACGGCGATGGCCGCCGTGTTGTTCGTTGCCGCGTACGTGTAGTTGTTCTGCGCGAAATCGGTGCTGTACGGTGCAGGGCGTATGCCCCCACCGGTAACTCCCTGCCCGATCACGTAGGTGCCGATGCCGCGGCGATCCGTTCCCTGGTCCCCCACCTCGATTGTCATCATCAGCGCCACCCAGTCGCTCCAGCCTTCGCCCATCTGTTCGGCGTTGGTGAGGCAGTTCACGTTGGCCGGGCCACCCACCAGGCGGTTGCTTATGCCGTGCGCGTATTCATGCGCGATCACACCGTTGTCGATGTCCCCATCGCGGCTCGGTGTGGTGTAGGTCCACACGTACATCTGCATGCGCGGTGAACTGCCTTCGGCAGGTGTTCCGAAGTTGGCGTTGTTCGTGCCGCCACCATCCTGTGCATCGGCGAACACATAGTCGTTGCCCGTGCCACCCCGGCCGTAGTTGTTCTGCTGGAAATTCCCGCTCGGGTCATCGAACCCGTAGGGGTACCACACATCGTGAACCAGGTTGTTCCAGTAGTAGAGGTTCGTGATCGCCGCGTTCTGGTAGGTGCTGGGCGCCCCGCCGAGGTTGATCGTGTAATCGAAGTCCAGCGTGGCGCTCACCGGCGATGCGCCTGTACCGTTGTTGT
The DNA here is from genome assembly GCA_039933875.1 of Flavobacteriales bacterium. GTDB lineage: Bacteria > Bacteroidota > Bacteroidia > Flavobacteriales_F > PHOS-HE28 > PHOS-HE28. Next base: position 14,395 of record JBDTNF010000016.1, read on the forward strand.
TGTTCGCATCCTCCTGCGCCCATGCGTTGTTGCCGCGCGTGGTGGTGTATTCGGGACCGGCAGCACCGTTGGTGTCGTTCCATCCGTAGGGCGAGGCGATGCCGCCGGCGGTCCAGGGTGCGTTGCGCAACGCCCGTGCCCCGTGGTTCGGGCTTTCAACCGGCATGGGGTACACGTTCAAGTCGTTCGCCACGAGCGGCGGTGGTGCAGCTTCGGGTGCAGCTTCGTCCAGGTGCGCCTCGCAAGCGGCATCATCGAAATGGCACTCGCTCACCCAATCGTTGCGGTCCAATTCATTGCCGGTCACCGCATCGATCCGCACGTTCCACCAGTGCGAACCATCGGGGGTGTAGTGGTTCACGTTCCACACCAGGCGCAACTTGTCCTCCACCGGTAGCAGCATCAGCTGCACATGCACGGGCTCATTGCCCAGCGCGGCCCCGGCGAAGGTCAGCAGACGGCCACCATCCTCGGTGCTGAGTAGGGCGGGTGTTGCAGCGCCCGGAACGGTCTTCGCGAGCACGCTGGCAAGGGCCACTTCGGCACTCACACTCGGCGTGGTCGTGTTCACGCGTTTGGCCAGTTGCGGCCACGCACCATTGTTCAGTTGCAGCACCTGCCCATCGGGGGTAAGGTGTACGGCGATGTCGCCGTTCCATACCTCGATGCCCTGCCAGCGCTGGCGCAGGTAGGTGTGGCGCACCGGGCTGGCGGCACTCACGTAATCGTTCTTCACCACAAGGTCGCCCAGGTCCTCGGCCTGGAACCCCTGTTGCAGCAGGCTTTCCAGCACTTTCGTGCGCGCCACATCCACAGGTGCCTGCGCCATGGCGGCAAGCAGAAGGCCGGAGGCCATCACTGTGAGGAGCGAGCGGTGCAGGTGCATGAGCGCGGTGAGCGACCGCGAAAGTACCTGACTGACAGTAGGAAAACAAGTGGATTTTGGGGCAGGCGGGGGAGGCTGGCCGAGGGGCTGCTTAAGGCCGGATCGGGCCTTGTGCAGTGGGTCGGCGAACTCTAGAACGCTTGGGCTTGAGACGGACTAGAACTCCGCACTCTTCGGTGTGCGCGGGAAGGGGATCACATCGCGGATATTGCCCATGCCGGTAACGAAGAGCACGAAGCGCTCCAGCCCCAGCCCGAAGCCCGCGTGCGGCACCGTGCCGAATTTGCGTGTGTCCAGGTACCACCACAACTCTTCCTTGGGCAGGTGCATGGCGTCCATGCGCTTCACGAGTTCGTCGTAGCGCTCCTCGCGCTGGCTGCCACCGATGATCTCGCCGATGCCAGGGAACAGCACGTCCATCGCAGCCACGGTGGGGCCTTTGTCGCTGTAGCCGAAGTCGCCCGGCGCGTTCATGCGCATGTAGAAGGCCTTGATCTGTGCCGGGTAGCCCGTGACGATCACCGGCTTCTTGAAATGCTTCTCCACCAGGAAGCGCTCGTGCTCGCTCTGCAGATCGACACCCCATTCCACGGGGAACTGGAACTGCTTCTTCTGGTAGGGCTTGCTGCGCAGCAGGATGTCGATGGCCTGGTCGTAGGTGATGCGCTCGAAGGGGTTGTCGTGTACGAACTTCAACCGTTCGATAAGGCCCATCTCGCTGCGCTGCTCCTTGGGTTTGGTGGCTTCCTCTTCCGTGAGGCGCGCATCGAGGAAGGCGAGGTCGTCGGCACTGTTCTTCAGCACTCGTGCGATCAAATGCTTGCACAGGCCTTCGGCCAGGTCCATGTCGCCCTTCAGGTCCATGAAGGCAGCCTCGGGCTCGATCATCCAGAACTCGGCGAGGTGGCGTGTGGTATTGCTGTTCTCCGCGCGGAACGTAGGGCCGAATGTGTAGACCTTGCCCAATGCGAGCGCGGCGAGCTCGGCTTGCAACTGCCCGCTGACGGTCAGACGACTCTCACTTCCGAAAAAATCCTTGTCATAATCAATGGTGCCTGGAATCACGACAAATAGGTTGTGAAACGCCAGCGCTCCAATGGGAAATTCTTCAATCGAGAAGAGTCGTTCGTATTCACCACCTACTCGACGTCGTAGGGTGTACCCGTGCTCTCGGCAAAGTCTTTCCATATCTCGTTGATAGTCCGAGATGTCCTTATCCCCAATTCTGCCTTGATTGAGACGGTTGGATATGTCGGTTACAAGATCCGTAAAGATTTTACGAATGCCAGGCTTTGCATCGAGGGGCTTCGTTAGCTCAGCTCGATTCTCATAGCCTTTCATCAAGGCATTTGGAGGCAAGAAGATATAGTGAGCAAAGACCTCCATGTAGGCCTTAGTAAGGTCCGGTTCGAAGCCAACATCTTCTAACTTCTTCCGAAGAGTTACGAGAGCGGTCACTGCATATTCTTGAACAACCTTGTCAAAAATCGAATAGTCAACGGGCTCTGATCTCAACGACAACGGCGGGTTTGCAATGGGAAGGGTTGTGACTTGAAACATCTCGCCCGCACCCTCCGCATCGCTAGCCGTGATGATGGGCGCATGGAAGTAGTTGTAGCCGAGCCCGTCGAAATACTCGTGGATGCCGAAACTCACCTGGTGCCGCATGCGGAACACCGCGCTGTAGGTGTTGGTGCGGAAACGCAAATGCGCCTGCTCGCGCAGGAACTCGAGCGAGTGTTTCTTCGGTTGGATCGGATAGGCGGTGGCGTCGCTATCGCCGAGCACGACGACCTCCGTCACTTTCAGCTCGACGCGCTGGCCACTGCCTTGCGAGGCCACGAGCTCACCGGTGCAACGCACTGCCGCACTGGTGGTGAAGCGTGCGCGTGTGGCCGCGTCCACCTTTTCCTGATCGATGACGCACTGCAGGTTGCGGATGGTGCTGCCGTCGTTGAGCGCGATGAAGCGGTCGTTGCGGAAGGTGCGCACCCAGCCGGCCACCGTTACGGTCTGTCCGGTGAGGGTTTCGTTGTCAAGGACGTCTTTGATGGAATGCATCGGCGAGAAAGAAGGGTGCGAGGGTGAAAGAGTGAGAGGGGTGGACTTGCCCTCGCGCTCTTTCACGCTTTCGGCGGCAAAGATGCACAAGCCTCCGCTACCGCTTGTTGTGCTGGGCGTGGCTGATGCACCCATGGACGCCCCTAACGCAACAGGCAGGGACCGAAGTCCCTGCCTGCTCGTTCGACGCCGCTCCAATTCAAGAGCGAGGTCGGCGCTACTTTTTAGTGGGGGCGGGTTGCGTCGGACTTCCCACCAGTTTGAAGAGTTCATCGAGCTTGGGCACCAGGATGATCTCCGTGCGGCGGTTGCGTGCACGATCCTCCGCGCTGCTGTTGCTGGCTATCGGCTGGAACTGGCTCCGCCCAGCGGCCTCCACCCGTTCAGGCGGTACCGAGTACGTGGTGGTGAGCAGGCGCACGATGCTCACGGCGCGTGCGGTGCTCAGGTCCCAGTTGTCGGTGTATTTCGAGGTCTTGATGGGGATGCTGTCGGTATGCCCCTCCACCATCACATTGATGTCGGCGTTGGTGCGCAGTACGCCGGCCAGTTTGCCCAAGGCGTCCTTTCCTTTGGGATCGACTTTGGCGCTGCCGCTGGCGAAGAGCAGCTTTTCCGAGAGGGATACATAGATCTTGCCATCGCGCTCGGTGACGGTGAGGTCCTCGGCCTTGAAATTCACCAGGGCATCGGTCACCTTTTTGCGCAGGGAGCTCATGGCATCGGTCTGCGCGCGCAATCGCGCATCCAGATCGTCCATGCGTTTCGCCTTCTGGCGGAGTTCCTCTTGGGTGGCGCGCAGTTCGCGACCACGCTCCTCCAATTGGGCCTTGGTCATATCGGCATCGCCCTGCAGACCCAGGTATTCAGCCCGTATGCTGCGCAGGTCGGTGGTGCATGAGGCGCTATCGGCACGCATGCGCTCGATAGTGGCCGCTTTCATGGCGGCGTCTTCCTTGTACCGGCCCATTTTGCAGCCTGAACCGAGGAGGATGATAGCCGCCAGCGCTGCCGCTGCCGGAAAGTATGTGGATGTGTTACGCATGGGGGTGTTCAATAAGTGGTGTTATGGAGGTGGGGGTCAATTGTTCTTGTCCACCGCGTCCTTGTCATCATCGCCGATGTTCACGCCCAGGGTGAACAAGTACGTGAGGTACTTGCTGTCGAGGTTCTGCACCGAGACATCATCGTTGTACACACGACTGAGACCGAGGCTGACGCTGGGTTCCGCGGTGAAGCGCCCCATGTCGAATCCCAGGGCGACATCCAGGTTCCAGAGCGCCTCATTGAACTCACCATCATTGAATTCGATGTCGGAGTCCTTCACATCCTGGCTCAAGGAAACATCGAACGTGGGTCCCACGGCCAGGCGCATGTCGAACTGGTAGTGATCGATGAGGCGGTAGCCCCCCATGAGTTTCAACTTGAGGTTGGTGGTCACGATGCGCCCACTTTGCGCGATGGTATCCTGGAATTCAACGAACGTGGAGTTGCGACCGATGAAGGCACCCGGCTGCAGGTAGACCTTGTTGCCCCAGCGTGCATCGGCACCCAACAGGAAGCCGACGCGTGCGGAGTAGGTGACACCCTCGGGTGGCTTGGTGATGTTCTGATAGGTGACCCCCAATTGCGGGTTCACCTGCCACTGGGCCGCGGTGGCAAGGGCAAGCGGTCCCAGGGCAAGGACGAATAGCATACGTTTCATTTTCCGGGTTTTTTGATCTCCACCGTAGTCCCAATGCGTGTGCCCCCGCACCGATATGCGCTACAGCGCAACAGGGACGCAGGAACACAACCACTGGCTCCTTTTGTCGAAACGGGTGCGCCATGCCCATCGTGGGTACACACTGCCCCGAATGGGAACTGTCGAAATGGGCCTCGAGAACTAGGGTGTCCCGACCGGCAAGCGCTCCTGCCACGCCTGTTGCAAGGCGCCGAGGAAGTGGTCTGCGTGTTGCGCACCACTCACCGCGTAGCGACGGTCGAGCACGAAGAAGGGCACACCGCTTATACCCAGCTGCCGGGCCTCCCGCTCGTCCAGGCGCACGGCATCGGTGAGATCCATGCCAGCGAGCAGCGTCCGCACTTCGGCTTCCGCCAGGCCGATGTCCGTACCGAGACGCACCAGCGTACCGGCATCGGCGATGTTGGCACCTTCGATGAAGTACGCCTTGAACAAACGCTCTTCGGCGGCATCGCCCAAGCCGTGTGTCTTGGCGAGTTGGATCAGTCGGTGCGCATCGAACGAGTTGGCGATCACGGTGGCGTCCATGTCATAGCTAAGCCCGAGCGATGCTGCCCGCTCCACCACGCCGCGCACGCGATCGCGTGCCTGCTCGATGCTCATGCCGTATTTGTGGGCGAGCATCTGGTAGGTGTTCATATCGCTGCGCGACGGGGCCTTGGGGTCCAACTCGAAGCTCTTCCAAGTCACGCGCACACGGTCCTTATGGGGAAAACGCTCCAGCGCGTTCTCGAACTCGCGCTTGCCGATGTAGCAGAAGGGGCAGGCCACATCGCTCCAGATCTCGACGGCAAGGGGTTGTTCGCTGGCTTCACTGGCTTCGATGGGCGTTGGCACGTTCGTCATAGGGTACAAAGGTCCGGCGCGTGGAGTAACGAGGGACATCCACAGGAAACATTTTCACACTTAAAGTGTTTCCGATGTGTTAATCGTCATTACGTTTGCGCCCCCGAAAGCCGAGGTGGCATTTCGGAGCCGACCTGAACCATGGCCAACGACAAACTGAACCCGACCGACCAGCCCGGCCTAGAGCCGATGGATGAACGCGGTCGGCGCATCCTGGAGGAAAGCGCCAAGGTCTTCTGGAAACTGGGCATCAAGAGCGTGACGATGGACGACGTGGCCACGCGCCTGGGGATCTCCAAGAAGACCCTCTACCAGTACGTCACCGACAAGAACGACCTGGTGGACCGTGTGCTGAAGTACCTGAGCGTATGCTACAAGTGCGACATCGACGCGGTGCGCGCACGGGAGAAACAGAACGCGATCGACGAGCTGTACGCGGTGACCACCACGGTGGCCGGACAACTCGAAGGCATCCATCCCTCGATCCACTTCGATCTTGAGAAGTACCACCCCGAGGCCTTCCACAACATGGTGGACGGTAAGCGCAAGGAGATCTTCTCCTGCATGACGGAGAACATGGCCAAGGGGATCGCCGAGGGGCTGTACCGAGAGGACTTGAACATCCCGATGATCGCGACGATCTACATCGCGCGCTTCGACATGGTGTTCGATGGGAAGTTGTTCCCGCCGGACCGCTTCAGCATGAACGACCTGCACTGGGAGATCTTCAAGTACCATGTGCGCGGCATCGCGAGCAAAAAGGGACTGGACTACCTGGAGAAGAAGATGACCAAAGAACGTGTGAACGCATGAAGAGCCTGTTGACCATACTGTGCACCGCGGCCGTGTTGTCCGCGAGCGCGCAAGGCCCCGTGAGCCTGACCCTGAAGGAGGCCATGGACCGTGCCGCCCAATACAACTACGTGGTGCAGAACAGCACCCTGGAAGCCGAGAAGGCGTCCAAGCGCATCAAGGAGACCCTGGCGATCGGCCTTCCACAGATCGATGCGAGCGGGAGCCTGAACAACTACATCGATGTGCCCACGCAGGTGATCCCCAACTTCTTCGGCGAAGGCCCTTCGGTGGTGCCGGTGCAGTTCGGCCTGCCCTGGAACGCAACAGGCAGCATCCAGCTGTCGCAGTTGATCTTCAACGGGTCGTACATCGTCGGGGTGCAGGCCACCAAGAAGTTGCAACAGCAGAGCGATGAGCAGTTGGAACAGAACGTGACCGCAGCGCGCATTGCCGCCGCCAAATCCTACTACGCCGTACTGGCCGCCATGGAAGGCCGTCGCCTGCTCGCCGAATCCGTTCCGCTCCTGGAGAAGAACGTGAACGAAAGCACGGCCATGGAGCAGGCCGGTTTCATGGAGAACACCGATGTGGACCGCCTGCGCATCGAACTCACGACCCTCCAGGACAACCTGGCGGTGTTCGAGCGACAGGAACAACTGGCGCGCAACTACCTGCTCTTCGCCCTTGGCCTGCCCAGCGGCACCCCGGTGCAACTCACCGATGACCTCGACGTGCTGCTCGCCGACCCGAACGAGACCGCCCTTATCGGCGCCGCGTTCGACCTGAACACGCACATCGACCACCAGCTCGCCACCACGGTGATGGGCGTGCAGGAACTCAGCCTCAAGAACGGGAAGAGCGCCTACCTGCCATCGATGAACGGCTTCATCAGTCACTCGCAGCAGGCTTACAGCCAGGAGTTCGATTTCTTCGGCAGCAACGGCGCATGGTACCCAGCCACCATGTGGGGCTTGAGCCTGAACGTGCCCATTTTCAGCAGCGGCATACGCCATTACAAAGTGGCGCAGGAAAAGATCGCGTTGGAGCAAACACAAGTGAACCTTACCGCCACCGATGAGCGGCTCCGCCTGGAATACGCGCAGCGCCGATCCGACGCCCAGACCGCCGAGCAGTTGTTCGCCAGCCAGAAGGACCGCCTGGAATTGCAGAAGCGCGTCTTCGAACGCACCTCGGTGAAATTCACCAACGGTGTGGCGAGCAGTTTCGAACTCACCCAGGAGCAGAGCAACTACCTGCAGGCGCAGCAGGATTACATCCAGCGCGTGGTGAACCTGGTGCAAGCCCGCACCGAACTGCGCAAAGCACTCGATCTCTATTGAACCTCCTACCGAACACGTGATGAAGAACACGATCCTGTTTACAATGACCGCGGTCCTCCTGGCCGCATGCGGTGCCACCACCGCTGGCTCCGAATCAGTGCTCAAGAAGCGCGCGGAACGCGACTCCTTGAAAACCGCTTACGCCGAGATCGGCGTGAAGATCAAGGAAGCCGAGGAATGGCTCACAGAGAACGACACGAGCTTGAAGCGCAACCTGCCGACGGTGACGGCGCTCGAACTGAAAGTGGGTCGCTATGCCCACTTCGTGGACGTGCATGGCAGCGTGCGGGCGGACAAGGCCGCCACACTGTACTCCATGGGTGGGGGGCGCGTGCGCTCCATCCAGGTGAGCGCTGGCGACCGTGTGAGCGCCGGCGACTTGTTGGTGGGCATGGACAGCGACGTGATCCAGAAGCAGATCGCACAGGCTGAGACCGGTGCCGAACTCGCGCGTACCACGTTCGAGAAGCAGGACCGCCTCTGGCAACAGAAGATCGGCAGCGAGATGCAATACCTCCAGGCCAAGACCCAGAAGGAACAGGCCGAAGCGGGTGTCGCCGCATTGCGGGAACAACTACGCCTCACCAATGTGACCGCGCCCTTCTCAGGCACCGTGGATGAAGTGATGGTGCGCCTGGGCGACATGACGGCGCCTGGTCTTCCCGTGGCGCGCGTGGTGGACCTGAGCGGTGTGCAGCTCGAGGCCGATGTGCCCGAGGGCTACGTGAAGAGCGTGGTGACCGGCGCACCGGTGAAGGTCTCCTTCCCCAGCATCGGGGAGTCCTTCGATGCCCAGCTTGCCCACGTCGGTGAATTCATCGACCCCACGAACCGCACGTTCAAGATCACCGTGCGCGTGCCGAAGGACGAAGCCTACATGCGGCCCAACCTGCTCAGCGACCTGAGCATCCAGGACGCAAGTAGCGACAGCGCTATCGTGGTGCCGAGCCGCACGCTGTTGGAGGATGTCGACGGCAACAACTATCTCTTCGTGCTCGACGCCACGAAGGATGATGAGGCGAAAGCCCGCAAGGTGATGGTGAAGCGCCTGAGCGAATACAAAGGCGACGCCAGCATCGCACCCGTTGAAGCCGGTGCGCTCAAGGGCGGTGAGATGATCGTGGACGAAGGCGCCAAAAACGTGACGGGTGGACAGACCGTCCGCGTCGCACCCAAACACTGACCCGAGCCATGCAAGTGAACGATATCGAGAACGACCTGCACGACGGGCCTGAACGCCAGTTCGGGATCACGACATGGGCGGTGAACAACCGCACCACCGTGATCGTGCTCACGGTGCTGATCTGTGTGCTGGGCATCTACTCCTACATGGTGATGCCCAAGGAGAGCTTCCCCGAGGTGGTGACGCCTGAAGTGTTCGTGGGCACGGCCTACAACAGCAGCTCGGTGGTCGACATCGAGAAACTGATCACCAAGCCGATCGAGAAGGAACTCAAATCGATCAGCGGGATCGACGTGATCAAGAGCACCAGCGTGCCGAACTACAGCGCCATCGACGTGAAGTTCAACTACAACGTGACGCCCACGGAGGCGCTGCGCAAGGTGAAGGACGCGGTGGACAAGGCGCGTGGTGACAAGAACTTCCCGACCGACCTGCCCCAGGAACCGAACGTGGTGGAGCTGAACTTCTCGGAGCTCACGCCGGTGATGAACATCAACCTGAGCGGCGACTATCCGATGACGCAGTTGCATTCGTACGCGAAGCACCTGCAGGACCGGATCGAGGCGTTGCCCGAGATCAACAAGGTGGAGATCCGCGGCGTGCCTGAACGTGAGATGCGGGTCAGCATCGACCTCGGCCAGCTCGAAGCACTGCAGATGAACTTCGGTGATGTGGCCCAAGCGCTGCAAACCGAGAACCTGACCATGAGCGGCGGTGAACTGCTGGTGGGCGATCAGCGCCGCGCTGTGCGCGTGATCGGCGAGTTCAAGAACGTGGAGCAGGTGCGCGACATCGTGGTGAAGAACGAGAAGATGCGGGAAGTACGCCTTGGCGATATCGCCGAGGTGGCGTTCGCCTACAAGGAGGCCGAGAGCTTCTCCCGCGAATACGGGAAGCCGGTCGTGATGCTCGATGTGTTCAAACGCGCGGGTGAGAACCTGCTCACCGCGAGCGACGGCATCAACTCGATCCTCGCGGAGGACAAAGGGCGTGTGCTGCCCGAGGACCTCACCATCACCATGACCGGTGACCAGAGCGATAACACGCGCACCAGCGTCGATGAGTTGATGAACCACATCGTGCTCGGCGTGATCCTGGTCGTGGGTGTGCTCATGCTTTTCCTCGGCCTGCGCAACGCGGCCTTCGTGGGTCTTGCGATCCCGATGAGCATGTTCATCTCCTTCACCCTCCTCAACGCATTCGGCGTCACGCTGAACATCATGGTGCTGTTCGCCCTCATCCTCGCCCTCGGCCGCCTGGTGGACGATGGCATCGTGATCGTGGAGAACATCTACCGCCACATGAGCAACGGTGAACCGGCCGCCCGGGCGACCCGACTTGCCGTGGGCGAAGTGACCATGCCCATCATCGCGGCCACCACGGCGACGGTGATGGTGTTCGTGCCACTGCTCTTCTGGCCCGGCATCATGGGCGCGTTCATGAAGTTCCTGCCCATCACGTTCATGATCGCGCTGGGATCATCGCTCTTCGTGGCGCTCGTGGTGAACCCCGCACTGGCCTCCAAATTCATGAAGATCGAGAAGAGCACGCCGAACATGCGCAAGACCTGGCGACTCGCGGGCATCCTGATGATCATCGGCACAGTGATCGCGGTGCTTGGATCGAGCGCGAAGTCCTCGGGCCTTTTCGGTCTGGGCACGCTCACGCTCTTCCTCGGCCTCCTGGTGGTGGCGAACGCCAAGTGGATCGAACCCGCGACGGACTGGTTCCAGAACACCTGGCTGCCGCGCATCGAGTCGCGCTACGAAGGCTTCCTGCGTTACGCGCTGGACCGACACCACCCACGCACGTTCCTGATCGGGACGTTCGCGCTGCTCATCACAGCGTTCGTTCTCATCTTCAAAGTCTTCCCACCTAAGACCCTGTTCTTCCCGGAGAACGAACCGCAGTTCGTCAACGCCTTCATCGAAGCGCCCATCGGCACCGACATCCTCAAGACCGATAGCATCGCCCGCATCGTGGAGAAGCAAGTGATGAAAGTGATCAACGCACCGGAGTACATGGAAGCGCGCGAAACGACGATGCCCGATGGCACCGTGCGCAAGGATAGCGTCAACTACCTGGTGAAATCCGTGATCGCTCAAGTGGGGCGTGGTACGAGCGACCCGGGCAGCGGTGAACAGGAAACAAGCGCCACCCCGCACAAGGCCCGTATCCAGGTGACCTTCGTGAAGTTCTCCGATCGACATGGTAAAAAGACCAACGCCGTGCTCGAAGCGCTCCAGAAGGGTGTCACCGGCTACCCGGGCGTGATCGTCACCGTGGCGAAGAACGCAGCGGGTCCTCCCACCGGAAAACCGATCAACCTGGAGATCAGCGGGGACGAGATCGAAGGCCTGCTGGCCGAGGCCGAGCGTGCCAAGACGTTCATCGAAAGCCGCAACGTGCCGGGTGTCGAGGCGTTGCGCCTGGACATCGACCGGGCCAAACCGGAGATGCCGATCGTGATCGACCGCGCGAAGGCCCGCCGGTTGAACGTGAGCACCTATGCCATCGCCGATGCGATCCGCACCGCGCTGTTCGGCAAGGAGGTGAGCACCTACCGCATCGACGGTGACGACGATGACTACGAGATCAACGTGCGCCTGAAGGATGACTACCGCTACGACGCGCAGAAGCTGATGGACATGAAGATCACCTTCCGCGACATGCTCTCCGGGCAGATCCGGCAGGTGCCCATCAGCGCCGTGGCCAAGGATGAACGCAGTACCACCTTCAGCGCCATCAAACGCAAGGACCTGAAACGGGTGGTGAGCGTGAGCAGCAACGTGATCGCAGGCTACAACAACACCGAAGTGGTGCAGCAGATCAAGGACGAGATGGACAGCGGATTCAAGCTTGGTGACGCCTATACCATGCGCTTCACCGGTGAGCAGGAGGACCAGGCCAAGGACATGGGCTTCCTCATGAGCGCCTTCATGGTGGCCCTCTTCGTGGTGTTCCTCATCATCGTGGCGCAGTTCAACAGCATCAGCTTCCCCGTGGTGGTGATGAGCACGGTGGTCTTCAGTACCATCGGCGTGTTCCTCGGCCTCGTGGTGTTCCGTATGGAGTTCGTGGTGCTCATGACCATGCTGGGGATCATCTCCCTGATCGGTGTGGTGGTGAACAACGCGATCGTGCTCATGGACTTCGCACGCCTGCTCTTCGCGCGCACCGGTCGCAAGCTGGGCCTGGACGCGGATGCCATTATCCCCAACCACGAAAGCCGCGAAGCATTGGTCATCGCCGGCAAGACACGTCTGCGACCCGTGCTGCTCACGGCGGTTACCGCCGTGCTCGGCCTGCTGCCGCTGGCGATCGGGCTCAACTTCAACTTCTTCACGTTGTTCAGCGAGCTCGATGCGCACATCCACATGGGCGGTGACAACACGATCTTCTGGAGTCCGCTTAGCTGGGCGGTCATCTTCGGGTTGACGTTCGCCACCTTCCTCACGCTCATCATGGTGCCGGTCATGCTGCTGATCATCCAGAAGATCAAGCACCGTCGCGCCTGGAAGCGTTCACTGGTGGCTGCGAACGATGCCAGTGCTATGGGCACCGCAGGTCGCAACACGCTCCGCACGGGCCCGATCGATATCGGCCCTGCGACGGCCTAGGACGATCCCAGATCGCTTATCGACAAGGGCGCTCACCACACGGTGAGCGCCCTTCTTGTTTTCCGGTCCATCGGCTGACGGAAATGGTGGATCCGCGGATCCATCATCATATTTGCTTAAACACCGACGGAGCATGGCACCAGAACCCACCCGGACGATCCACCAGGAACCGGCCACCAGCGGGAAGGCGCGGGTGCCGTATGGCGAACGGATGACGCTCAAGATCGGAGTGGGACAACAGGGCCAGACCGGTGGCTCCAAGGTCGTACTCAATGGCAAGGTGCTGTATGAAGGGATCGACCCCGCCGATGTTCCGCTCGGCCTGATCGATGATCTCGATGGTGCGTCGGTGCACATCACCACCACGGTGACGGACCTGAGCAACACGCACAACAACATCAACCGGAAGCTGGAAGTGGTCTCCGGAACACCCGCGGTGCAACGCTACCTCGACGAACGGACGAAGACCGTACCCAACAATGGCGATAGCGTGGTGTACGATGATTTCATTTCACTCGTCGCGGTGCTGCCATGAGGTTACGCGCCGCACTTTTCCATGGCGCGCTATCGCTGACGACGGTGCTTCAGGCACAACTGGACACGACGACGATCAGCCTCGACGTGCTGCACGCGCCGAGTTCTCCGGGATCGGTGCTCTTGGGAATGGCGCAGAACGAGATCGAGCGACCGACGGACGCCACCGACTTCATGTTGTCGCTCCGGCAAGCCACCGGGGAGTTCACGGCGTTGCCGAACAACTATTCCGCTGAGTTCGCACCAGGCCTCTTCGCACAGCCGAACCTGACGGCGCGCAACATGCTTGGCCTGGCGAACATTCCCGGCACAGGGCGGACCACCGCCGCACCCACCTGGGGACAACGGTTCCTGCAGAGCACCGTTGCCTCGCTCGCGGTGAAGGACCTGTTCCAGTCGCAGGACACTTCGACATCCGCGATGCCTCAGACCGCGTTCGGCCTGAAATTCTCACTGTGCCAGGGTCGGCCAAGCAAAGCGACGCTGGACACACTCGCCGCTGTGGAGGCCGCCATCCGCAGGTACACCAGTGCGGTGAGTGATTCCGTCGAGAAGCGGCTTGCCACGGACACGGTCATCCAGCGCATCAATGCGCGCATGGAGGGGATCAGGATCGAGAAGAAGCGCATCGCCGGTGAACTCCAGATCCTTCGCGGAAGCCTGGCACAAAGCGCGGACAGTGCTGCGCGCATATCCATCCGGTTCCAGCTGATCCAGGAGCGTGCGGATTTTCAGGCACTGCTGGATGAACAAGCACAACTTGACGAAACGCGCCGCGTACGACAACGGGAGATATCGGACGAAGTACGCGCCGACCGCGCACTGGCCGAGCAGGATGCCGCGCGGTTGATGGATGCCGTGGAGCACTTCAAGATCAAGCGGGTCGGGTTCAAGTGCGATCTGGCGGGAGGGCTGGTGCTCGGCTTTGAGGAGCATCGCCTCGATCAAAGCCGAATGACCAAGGCCGGAGGGTGGATCACCGCGGGATGGGAGACCGAGAAGAACATCGGGATCTTCTTCCTGACCCGTTTCATGGTCAACCCCGATAATGTGTTCGTCAACGAAGCGGGCACATTGGCCATGGCTGAGATCCACAACCTGGACGTGGGCGCACGCCTTGCTTTCGATCCGGGACGGAGCAACCTCACTTTTAGTGCCGAGGCGGTCTACCGGCAGGTGCAGGCCGATCTCGGTATCGAACCCAACTGGCGGTTTGTGACCAATGCGGAGTACGACCTGCGCGCGAACCGCAAGCTCGCGCTGAGCTTCGGCAAGAACTTCGACGGGCTCGTGACGAAGGATGGCAACCTGATCACCGCAATCAACCTGCTCCTTGGCTTCGGCAGTACACGCAAGCTTTAACGGGCGCAGCAGACGCTTATGGTCGGCAGTGCACTGGACCTTGCACAACGTGGGAACGGCACCCCGAGGGATGCCGTTCCGGTCTCGACATTGGCACTTCCACCAAAGTGACAGGTCGAAAGTCGTTGTTCAATGGCCGTCCTTGTCGTAGTCGGACTCGGTATGCCTGTCCTGCTCCTCCTTGACCTTGTCCCACCAGGTCTTCACCTCATCACGCGTCTGTTCGGCTTTCACACGCACGGTCTCGCGGTCGGCGGGGGCGGCATCGGTTCCGATCCCTTCAACCTCGGCGATGGAAGCGTCAACCAAGCCCTTTTCGCGGTCCAGCTCCACCTTCATGGCTTCGTGCTTCGCGCGTTCGTCGGCCTTCAAGTCCTTTTTCGCAAGCTCTGCGCTGGTGGTACCCAACTGTTTGTCGATCCCATCGCGCAGATCACGTAGATCGGCCAGGATCTGGTTGCGTTGCTTTTCCCAATCGAGCGAGGTCCGCACTTCTGTGTTGGCGGCATCATCGGCGATCTTCTGCATCTCATCGCTAGTGCCTTCGGCTTGTTCGGCGGGTGTTTCGGAACAACCGGTGAGCAGGATACCCCCGCAAAGAGCGGCGGCCATCCAAGTGCTTCGGGTTATGGCTTTCATGGTTTCAGGTTTGGCCAGGTGTAGGCCAACATTGTTCCAGCGGCGCGCTCAAAGGCTGTGAAGCACCGCATGCGCAGGGCTGTCAAGGGTTATTGCCAACATCAGGGCCAGGGGTCGGCTGATAGGTCGTTGTGGAAATGGGGTCGCCTTTCCTCATGATCGGGTGATCACAACCACGTTGACGGCCCCACGATCGAATCCGCATCTTAGCTCCATGCGCACGATCGCTTTGCTAACCCCGCTGTTGCCACTGGTCGCCAGCGCACAGATGCTTGTCCCGACCGTCATCACGCCGCTGAATACAGCCCTCAATGAGACGAGCGGCTTGGTGGTGCTGGGCGGGGAAGTGTGGACCCAGTTGGACAGTGGCAACCCGAACGCGCTGTACAACATCGATCCCGCAAGCGGTGAGATACTGCGCACGGTAACGGTGATGAACGCCACGAACGTGGACTGGGAGGACATCGCCGCGGATGATGACTGGTTGTACATCGGCGACTTCGGGAACAACGGTGGTGATCGCATCAACTTGCGCGTATACCGCGTTGCGTTGACCGAGCTGCTCGATCCCGGGACCACGGAGATCTTGGCCGACACCATCCGGTTCGCCTATGCGTTGCAAACGGACTTCACGGCAGCAGGCAACAACAACGACTGGGATTGTGAAGCGATGATCGCGGTGGACGACAGCCTCTTCCTCTTCAGCAAGAATTGGGTGACGAATACGAGCTACCTGTACGCGCTGTCGGCCACACCGGGCGATCGGCTCGCCGAACGTCGCGACACGATCGATGCGCAAGGGTTGATCACGGGAGCGACGTACGATCCCAGCAACGGGGCGATAGCGCTGGTGGGTTATACCGATGGTCTCTATCTACCCTTCGTTTGGCGCTTCGCCGGCTATCCGGGTCATGCGTTCTTCCAGGGTATCGCGCAGCGGAACACCTTGAGCTCGGGCATCACGCAGATGGAAGGTATCGCCTGGGCCGCCACCGCCACGGTGTACCTGAGCAACGAACAGAGCATCCTGAACGGCGCGCGCTTGTGGGAACTGGCGCTGGACCTGCCCACCGGCATTTTCACGTCACCACAGGCGACCATCCAAGCGTGGCCCTCGCCGAACGATGGGCATTTCACGGTCGCTGTGAACGACCCCAGCCTGTTGGAGATCTGGGACGCACGCGGTCGCACGGTGTGGAAGCAGGCCTTGGGCGCAGGTGAGAACGCCGTGCAAGCCGATACGCTGGCCACGGGCCTTTACACGGTACGCGTCGGACCGGCGGGCTCGGTCTTCCGGATCGCCATCCAGCGTTGACGCATCACTCCTTTACGAAGCGGTAGGTCGTTCGACCGCCCGGACCTTCGAAATGCAACGTGTACGAACCTTGCGGGAGCGTTGCGATGTCCAATGCCAGGACCGGACCAGCGACCACCGCTTGTTGGATCAGTATCCTGCCCAAGGCATCGCGCACGGTGTATAGCATCGGACCGGTGGAGGAAGGCAAGGTGAGATGCAGGAGATCGTGCGACGGAACCGGATAGAGAAGGAGGCCTTCCCCTTTGTTCGAGGCAAGGAGACCAGCGCATACCTCCACCGTGAGGAAGGTGACCACGATGCTATCGCACCCACTGGCCGAGATGAACGGGTCCGTGAAAATACCCGAGGCGTATTGCCACTCGCCAGCGGCGAAGAGCGAGTCACCCAAACAGATCAACGTGTCCAGGTGGGCGGAATAGGGTGAACAGAGGCGCGTAAGGAAGGCATCGCGTGAACTCACGACCGAGGAGATCACATCGGTGCCCGGCCCGGGGTCGAAGTCCACGGTGAGTTCGAACGATCCGCCGATGAATTGGCGGCCGGATCCGCTCCAGGCTGCGGTCATGCCCATGTCAAGCCCGGTTCCGCCCCATGCGATCGCGTTCAGGAATTGGCCGGTACTGTCGAGGGTAAGCGAGTAGACATCCGAAACCCCATTGCCGACCACCTCGAACACATCCGGGCCGGGATCAAGGTCAGCAGTGGCGTCGAAGCCACCGGTGATCAGCATCTCATCCAATGGTCCCAAGGCGATGGCTTCCGCATCATCATAGCTCGGTCCGCCGAATGATCCCGCCCACACGAACGCGCCACTGGTAGAGAGCTTCACCACGAAGCTGTCGTAGTTGCCAGCGGTGGTGATCATGGAGACGTTCGGCCCCGGGTCGTAGTCCCCATCCTCGCTGAATTGACCGACCGCGATCGCGTCGCCGTTGGAGGCGATGCGCAGGTCGCGCAGTATGTCATTCCCGTTGCCGCCCATGTGCCCGCCGGAAAGGAAGGCGCCCGCTTCGGTGAGGTGGATCAAGAACGCATTATCGTTGAAGCCGGGCGCTGTAACGCTCGTTGTTCCGTTGCCGGGATCGAGGTCCAGCGTTCCGAAGTAAGAGCCGCCGATCCATAGATCATCTCCGGCACCGGCAGCCACTGCGGTGCCGTTCTCGCTGCTTGTTCCGTTCCACGTGCGCACCCACACCAGCGCACCGTTCGGCCCCAGCTTCCACAGGAACATCGCATCGCTGCCACCCGCGCTCACCAAAGTCTGGTTCGGCCCGGGGTCGAAATCCACCGTGCCTTGGAAGTACCCGATCGCGATCACGTTGCCCTGCGTGTCCACCGCGATATCGTTCACATAGTCGGCGCCAGTACTGCCCGCCGTTGCCGCCCAAATCAATTGCCCGTCGTTCGTGTACCGTGCCACCACGGCGTCCTCATCCCCGTTGCTCACCTGCCATTGGGTGGCTGCCGTGGGCTGCACATCGAGCGAATCCTCGAAGCCACCACCCACCCAGACACTGTTGTCCTTCGCGGCGACCGAATTCGCGTGGTCGTGATCGGTGCCCCGCAATTGGATGCTCCACTCGAACACACCTTCCGGTGTGAAGCGCGAGAGGAACATGTCCTGCACAGCCAGCGCGGTGAACGACGTTGTCCCCGCGCCGGGATCCATATCCGCCGTTCCCCAGAAGCCACCGAACGCGAAGATGTTCCCGGTTCCGTCCAACGCTACTGCGTTCAACTGGTCGCTATCTGTGCCACCCCAGGTGTTCACGCCGAGGTAGTCCTGGGCTGAAGCGGGAAGGCTGAGCAGGAGCGGAAGGAGAAGATGTGTGTTGCGCATGGA
Source organism: Flavobacteriales bacterium (assembly GCA_039933875.1). Taxonomy (GTDB): domain Bacteria; phylum Bacteroidota; class Bacteroidia; order Flavobacteriales_F; family PHOS-HE28; genus PHOS-HE28. Next base: position 32,566 of record JBDTNF010000016.1, read on the forward strand.
CCGTAAGTTACGGTCACGGCTTCCCAGGCTTATCCAGCCGCAAGCGGTAGGCGAGGACCACGCGTGCATAGGGCGAATCGACGATGTCGTGATCGGCGTAGCCGTTCTTGTTGGTATGGTCGGCGTCGAACAGCGGATCACCCGGCCCACCGAGCACCTCCCGGATGAAGCTCCACCCTCCTTCGACCCTCAGCACGATGCTGCGCGTGAAGTACACATCGCCGAACAGGCCGAGCGGGTTCTCGTCCAGGCGGCGGTAGTCGCCATCGCGCACCCCGAAGCTCGTGGTGTAGGCCCGGAAGCTCGCCCCCCAATGGAAACGGGGTGAGCATTTGTGTTCGTAGTTGAACGTGCCGGGCAGTATGCCGAACAGGTTGTTCTTCGCATCGATGCGCCAGTCCAGGCCTAGCAGCGGAACCACGAACCAACCGAAGGCATCATAGTTGGCATACACGCCCGCGCGCACCGTGAGCGTGGGTTTGAACACGCGGCTCGTCAGCAGCACACCACCATATTGGATATCGCCGTGCTGCTGTTCCTCCAGCCAATGGTATTTGCCGATGCCTGCGACAGCCAGCTTCCATTTGCCACTGCAAAAGGGTGTCACGTACGTCAACGCCCCACCGACACCCTGCATCGTTTCGTTCACTAGTCCGTCGTGCGCCGGAGAATACAGGTCGCCCGCAGTTGTGGTATGCCATTGCACGAAGTAAGGATCCAGCACGAGCAGTCTGCCGTTCGTATCGAGTTGCAACGGCAACGTTGCGCTCACTTCTTCGCGATCGAGGCCGGGGCTTGCCAGCACGTTCGTGTGCAGGAGATCGATGAACGGTTGTGCGCTCGCGCAAAGCGGGAACGCAATGACCCATGCGAAGAGCGGGCGGCGCATCATCACCCAAAGAAAGGGATGTTCGTTGTGCTGGACCGCGGCTTGTGAACATCGGGCCTTGGGTACTTCGCCGTAAGCGCCCTGTGCTGCCGTGCGGGTGCGGGTAAGTTCGCACCATGGTAGCGCGGGTGCCCCTTTGTATGATGTGCGGCGCATTGGTCCTTTTCCATGGCGTGAAGGCACAGGCCCAGACCACGGCATCGCTTTACGGGCGGGTCACAGATGCCACGACCACGTTACCACTGATCGGTGCCCAGGTCCGCGTGCTGCTGGAGGACACCGCCTTCTCCGCAGTGACGAACGCGGATGGCACCTTCCGATTCCACGCGGTGCCTTCGGGTATCCACCGGGTGCAGGTGGCTTTTCTGGGCTATGGTCCGGTGCTGGTCCCTGAGGTATGGCTGCGCACTGGCAAGGCCGAGGTGGTCGACATCGCCATGCAGGCATCGAGCACGGAGATCGGCGAAGTGATCGTGGAGGGTGTGGGGCCGCGCCACCTCACACCGGTGAGCAGCCATGCGCTGACCGTGGAACAAAGCCTGCGTTTCCCTGCGACGTTCTTCGATCCCGCACGACTTGCGGCCACACAACCGGGCGTAGCGAGCACCAACGACCAGGCGAACCATTTCAGCGTGCGCGGTAATGGCCCCGCCAGCAATGCATGGATGCTGGAAGGGGCGGAGATCGTGAACCCGAACCACCTGACGAACGCAGGCACAGCGAGCGATCAACCGACGTTGAGCGGCGGCGGTGTGGATATCCTGAGCGCGCAGATGCTCGGTACATCGCAACTCTTGACGGGTGGTTTCCCAACGGCCTATGGCAATGCTCTCGGTGGCATCATGGACATGCAATTGCGGCGGGGAGCGACCGACGCACAAGCCTTCACGGCACAAGTGGGCCTCATTGGTATCGACCTCAGCACCGAGGGGCCGTTCAAGAAAGGGGGCGATGCATCTTACTTGGTGAATTACCGGTATTCGACACTGGGTTTGCTGAGCGCGATGGGCGTGAACCTTGGCGATGAGGTGATCACCTTCCAGGACCTGTCCTTTCATGTATCGTTGCCGCTCGGGCGCGGATCGATCTCGCTCTTCGGTCTTGGTGGCGTGAGCAGCAATACGTTCGAGGCGAAGACCGACACGGCTGAATGGGAGTTCGACAAGGACAGCCGCAACATCGATTACACCGCGAGTATGGGTGCGGTGGGGAGCTCGTTGCGCATCCCGATCGGCCAGGGTGCCGTGTGGCATACGACGGCGGTGTTGTCGGAGAACGACCAGGAGCGCTCGGAAGAACGACTCTCCACATCCTATGAGGTGACCGGCACGAGCACATCGGCGTTGAACGAACGCAAGCTCTCGGTGGTGAGTTGTGTGCGCGGTGCTTGTGGTGCGCGGTTCACGTACCAGGTCGGTGGCAGTGCGATGGACCGCACCGTGCAGAAGGACCAGGTGAACGAGGAACGCATCGAAGGGTGGTTGATGAGACCCTATGCGCAAGGCACCGTTGCACTGACCGATCGCCTGCGCGTGGAGGCGGGGGTGGCCTATGCGCACTACACGTTCAACAGTTCTTCCGTTGTGGAGCCACGCGCCACCATCCAGTTACGTATCGGTGCCGATCGCTCCTTGAGCCTCGCCGCCGGTCAACGCAGCCAGTTGCCCAACGTGCAGCTCTTCGCGGTGCAGCCCGGCTCCGATCTCTGGAACAATTCCGCCATCGGCCTCACGCGTGCGCAGGATATCGTGCTCGCCTACGACCATCCGTTCCGCCCTCACCTGGTGTTGCATGCGGAGGTTTTCCAACAACGGGTGTTGGATGTACCCACTGGCGATCCGGGCTTTTTCCAGCCCGCGTTGAACGATGATGGAAGCATGGTGAATGCGTGGGATGCACCCTTGTTCCTGCCGCTCACGAACACCGGGGATGCGACCAATACGGGAGTGGAGGTCTCGTTCGTTCACACGTTCCGCAACGCGTTGTTCTACCAGGTGAACGCCACGTTGTTGGATGCAGTGTACACGGGCTTCGACGATAAGGAACGCGATGGGCGATGGAACACCGTGGCGATCGGCAATGTGATCGTCGGTCGCGAATTCGTCAAACAGAAGGAAGGGCTAAAGCGCACCTGGGGCGTGAACGGCAGGTTGAACGGCACGGGTGGCCAGCGCGTCACGCCGATCGACGAAGAGCTGAGTTCCATTTCGGGCGGCACGGTGTACGACGTGGATCGGCCGATGGCCGAACAGCTGCCCATGTTCTACCGGGTCGATCTGCGCATCTACCTGAAGCGCGAGCATGAAGGCCGCACTGGCATGTGGGCGTTGGACGTTCAGAACCTGACCGGCGCACAGAACGAGGCCTATCGCTACTACGATGTCCGCAAGGGGGAGGTCGTCACCAAATACCAGCTCGGCCTGATCCCCAATTTGAGTTACCGCATCGAATTCTGATCACCATGAAGAAGTTCCTGTTCATCCTGCTCGCGGTCATCTTCGCGCTCTTCGCCTACGTGAACCTGAACGACCCGGACCCGGTGCAATGGGTTCTGGCCTATGGGGCCACGTCGGTCCTGTTCGGTTGCGCGGCGTTCGGTCGCGCCGATCGGCGGATCATCGGTGCGTTGGCCGTTGCGCTCTTCGTGTGGATGTGTACGATGGCCTCGGGCATGGTCGACTGGTATCACCTCGGCTTCCCGACGATAACCAGTGAGATGGAAGCGGCCACGCCGTACATCGAAGTGGTGCGCGAGTTCCTGGGCTTGTTGATCGCGGTAGTTGCCCTGGCGGGTCTGTTCTTCGCGACACCTCGCCAGTCGCGTATGGGATGAGGTCGACCACCAGCATCGCCACACCCACTTCTCCCTGACATGAAGCGCATCCTATTCACCATCGGCGGCCCACTCGCGGGAGGGGCGCTTTACCTGCTGCTCCATCACCTCGGGCATGTGCAGGCCGCGATGGCGGGCGTGGTGGCCTGGATGGCGGTGTGGTGGATCAGTGAGGCGGTACCCATCCCGGTGACCTCGTTGCTGCCCATCGTGCTCTTCCCCCTACTCGGCATCACGGACCTGCCGAAGGTGGCGGGCTTTTACGGCAAGGATGTCATCTTCCTCTTCATCGGGGGCTTCCTGCTCGCGTTGGGCATTGAACGCAGCGGCTTGCACAAGCGTCTCGCGTTGCACATCGTGCATCGTATCGGCGCGTCGCCATCGCGGTTGGTGTTGGGCACCCTGCTGGCAACGGGCCTGCTCAGCATGTGGATCAACAGCACGGCGGCTGTGTTGGTGATGCTGCCCATAGGACTGAGCCTGCTGAGCGCGGCACCGGGACACGAGCGGCTGGGTGCGGCGCTCGCCCTGAGCGTAGGTTATGGTGCCACCATCGGCGGCATGGCCACTCCGGTCGGCACGCCCCCCAACCTCATCTTCATGGCGCAATGGAAGCAATTCTTCCCGGACAGCGCACCGATCGGTTTCGGGCAGTGGATGTTGTTCGGTGTGCCGTACGCGGTACTCTTCATGCTGGCCACTTGGTGGCTCATGACGCGCGTTCTCTTCCGCATGCCCGGTAAGGCCAGCGTGCAACGCTCCGCTCTGCGCGAGCAACTCAAAGCCCTGGGGTCGGCCTCACGCGATGAGCGGCTCTCGGCACTCGTGTTCGCCATCACCGCGTTGCTTTGGATGACCGGCGACGATGTGGTCCTCGACACGTTCACCATCCACGGCTGGCGCTACTGGACCGGACTCACCATGCTCGGCGATCCTGCTGTCGCGATCTTCGGCGGTACGTTGTTGTTCCTCATTCCATCGTCCCGAAAGGAACTGCCAACTGCTAACTCGCCAACTGCCAACTCTCTCCTCGACTGGGACTTCGCACAAGCGCGCATCCCGTGGGGCGTGGTCCTGCTCATCGGCAGCGGATTCGCGATCGCGGGTGGCATCGATGCGAGCGGCTTGAGCGCGACCATTGGTCAGGCCCTCGCGGGTTGGAAGCTCGGATCGCCAACGCTGCAGGTGGGCGCGATCGCCATGGGTGTCACCTTGCTGAGCGAACTCGGGAGCAACACGGCCGTCGCCAGTTTGGTACTACCCATCCTGGCGCGCACTGCTGAGATGTGGGACATGCTCCCCCAGACGGTGATGATCCCCGCGACGCTCGCCGCCAGCTGTGGTTTCATGCTGCCGATCGCCTCGCCCATGCAGGCCATCGTGTTCGCGAGCGGTCAGCTCAGCATACGCCAGATGATGAAGGCCGGTGTGTGGATGGATCTGATCGGCGTGCTGCTGCTGATGGGGCTTTGGGCGCTCATCGGTGAGGTGGTGTTCTGAGGATCACGGCCCGGACGAACGGCGCGCTACTTTCAACCCATGGAGTTGAAGGACGGGACCTATTGGATCGGAGGTGTGGCTGTTGCGAAGCTTGCGGAAATGGCCGGCACGCCTGTGTACGTGTACGATGCGGATACCATGACGCGCCAGGTGCACCGCTTGCGTGCGGCGTTCGCGAACATCCCGTTGCGGTTGCTGTACGCGTGCAAGGCGCTCACGAATGTGAATGTGCTGCGCCATATACGCGCACTGGGTTGCGGGCTGGACGCTGTGAGCATCCAGGAAGTGGAGCTGGGTCTGCGCGCCGGTTTTCAACCGCAGGAGATCCTGTTCACCCCGAACATGGTGGCGTACTCCGAGTATCAGCGCGCCGTGGAGCTTGGAGTGATGATCAACATCGATTCGTTGAGCGTGCTGGAGCACTTCGGACACGATTTCGGTGATCGCGTCCCGGTGTGCATCCGCTTCAATCCCCACATCATGGCCGGAGGCAACGAGCGCATCAGCACCGGCCACATCGATAGCAAGTTCGGTATCAGCATCCATCAGCTACGCCATGTGGAACGGGTGATCGCTACCACAGGTCTTAAAGTGAATGGGCTGCATATGCACACCGGAAGCGACATCCTGGATGCGGAGGTGTTCCTGGAAGGCGCGGAGATCATCCTCGAGATCGCCTCATCGTTCCCGGATATCTCTTTCCTCGATCTCGGCAGTGGCTTCAAGGTGCCCTACAAACCGGATGACATCGGGACCGACATCGAAGACCTCGGCGTACAACTCGGCGGGAGGCTGGCGGCCTTCAATGCGCAACGCGCGACACCTGTCGAGGTCTGGTTCGAGCCGGGCAAATTCCTGGTGAGCGAGGCCGGTGTGCTGTTGGTGCGCGTCGATCAGGTGAAGCATACCACCGCGACGGTCTTCGCCGGGGTGGACAGCGGCCTCAACCACCTGATCCGACCAATGCTGTATGGATCTTATCATGGGATCGTCAACGTTAGTTCGCCGGAGGGCAAGCCGCGCATCTATACCGTCGCGGGTTATATCTGCGAAACGGACACCTTCGCCTGGGACCGTAAGTTGGCCCAAGTGCACGAAGGGGATCTGCTCGCCTTCCTCAACGCTGGTGCTTACGGCTACAGCATGGCCAGCAACTACAACAGCCGCCCGCGCCCGCCGGAGATCCTGGTGAAGGATGGCAAGGCGCACCTCATCCGCCGGCGTGAGACGATCGATGATCTGCTGACCACGCAGATCGACAGGCCGGGGCTGTGATACGCGCTCCCGCGTTGATGGTCAAGGTGGCAGTGGCCCGTTGTAGGTCACGCAGGGGGTCGCGTACCATGAACATTGGCCATGCATGGGATACTCCAGGTGCAAGGTGTCTCCATCGGTAATGTTCACCACACCGAACGGACCATTCAACCATCGTCGCATGCAAGCCGTGTCGATGGGTTCGTTGTACATGGCCGGCTTGGTGTAGTCGCGCAGGAGTTGGCGGTATCGACGATCGTCGATCCGGTCCCGGTCGAGGAAAAGGTACTTGCCAGCAGGGAGGCTCACATAGCCATGCCCTTCGGGGTTCATCGAGATCGTGTCTTGGATGGGTGTGCGCAGGTCATTGATAGCGAGCAGGCCGGTACTGTCCGGTCGCGCCGGACGAATGAACAGCATGCCGCGCCAAGGCTGGGGACGTGGGTAGTCACTCGGGTCGGGCTCGGCACCACCACAATAGGGTTCGGTCCAGGTGCAGTGCAAATGGAGTACTCCACCATCACCTCTGCGATGCCAGTTGTACATTTTCCCGTCCAGTGGCGGATGTTGGGTGCGGCATGCCAGGAGACCCGCCGTTGCACAAACGCCGATCAATGCTGCCCGCAACATCACACGGTCGCCACTACCTTCAGTTCGATCGCGATGGGTGTGGGCAGGCAATTGATCTCCAACGTGGTGCGGCACGGCGGATCGTTCTTGAAGTACTCCGCCCACAACCGGTTGTAGGCCGGGAAGTCATCTTTCATGTTAGTGAGATAGACCGTCACATCCACGATCTTCTCCCACGACGAACCCGAATCCTCGAGTATCCAACGCACGTTCTGGAACACGCTGCGCACCTGAATCTCGATGTCGTAGCTCAGGATCGTACCATCAGCGTCCAGTTCCACGCCGGGGATCTTCTTCGTGCCACGTTCGCGAGGCCCCACTCCGCTGAGGAACAACAGATCGCCCACGCGACGCGCATGGGGGTAATGGCCGACAGGCTCCGGTGCTTTGTTGGAAGAGATCGAACTCATGCGGCTGCGGGTCGTTTATGCTCCAAAGGTTCGAAAGTTCCGAGGTTCCGCACGGACGAACTTTGTACCCTTCCCAGATAGATCATTCATGCGCTACCGTCGCCTCGGCACCTCCGGCCTCCAAGTGAGCGAACTCTCGCTCGGCTCATGGCTCACCTTCGGCAAACAGATCACCGATGCCACAGCCGAGAAGCTCATGCGCATCGCCTATGACGGTGGCATCAACTTCTTCGACAATGCCGAGATCTATGCGCGTGGCGAGAGCGAGCGCGTGATGGGCAAGATCTTGAAGAAGACGAAATGGCCCCGCGACACATGGGTCGTGAGCAGCAAGGTCTTCTTCGGTTCAGGCGGCAAGCTGCCGACGCAGACCGGGCTTCATCGCAAGCATGTCCGGGAGGCCTGCAACGATGCGCTCACACGTTTGCAGGTCGACTACCTCGACCTCTACTTCTGTCATCGACCCGACAAGAACACACCGATCGAGGAGACGGTGTGGAGCATGCACCAGTTGATCATGGCGGGCAAGATCCTCTACTGGGGCACCAGCGAATGGAACGCGCAGGAGATCATGGAGGCACACATGGTGGCGCGGCAGCACCACCTCATAGGCCCGGTCATGGAGCAGCCGCAGTACAACATGTTCCATCGCGCCAAGGTGGAAGTGGAATATGGACAACTCTACACCACCGTCGGCTTGGGCACCACCATTTGGAGCCCCCTGGCCAGCGGCATCCTCAGCGGCAAGCACGCACTGGAGGGCGACAAGACATCGCGCCTCCGCATGGCAGGCCTGGATTGGTTGCGTGAGCGTGAACTCACGGCCGACCGGTTGAAGAAAGTGGAGAAGCTGAAGGTGATAGCGAAGAAGCAGGGGATCTCCCTCGCGGTCATGGCGCTTGCGTGGTGCTTGAAGAACCCGCACGTGAGCACCGTGATCCTCGGAGCAAGCAAGGAAGCGCAGATCAAGGAGAACCTCTCCGCCGTTGAAGCTCAGGACAAGCTTCCCCCGGAGGTGATGGCGCGCATTGCCAAGGTGCTCGACAATGAACCAGGGAGGCCGCAGTTCTGATCGGATGGACGGACGGTGTTCCGACTGGGCGAATGTGCAAGGGACGCGGTCAATTGCTATTTTTGACGCCCGTTCGCGAGAACGGTTGAAGTTTTGGGGGATTAGCTCAGCTGGCTAGAGCGCTTGCATGGCATGCAAGAGGTCATCGGTTCGACTCCGATATTCTCCACTGGAAAGGCGGTTCGCGAGAGCCGCCTTTTTCATTGGGGCCGTGCGAACGCTAACGACGGGATCGACCGGCCCAACATCAAGGTGTTGAAAAACAAGACATTGTGCCTGCGTTCCTTGCCTAAGGGCCGTTGATCTTTGTTAACCGAACAATGATCCGGCGGAATAGCCGGTTCCTTTGTAGCGTCGGAGGGAAGGTCCCTTCGCAAGTTCTTTGGATCGTACACGAAAGGGAGAGGGGAGGGCCGGTTTTCGGAACACTCGGACCTGCAAGGGATCTTCGTCTCCGTTAGGTAGGTAGGGCAAGGCCCTTCCCTTCCCTTTCACCATCCATCACGCTGAACATCAGCGTATTGCTGCTTTCTTCTTCTTGATGTAGGCGTAGGTAGCCTCTTGCGCACGCAGAGGCCGTGCATTGCGGATCCGTTTCCGGTACGGGTTGGTCTGGGCAGCGTCGATCAAGCGCGCCTTCACCCGGTCTTTCCACTGGATCTCCAGAAGCTCGATCATCTCCTTTTGGATCATGGGGTCGAGCAAGGGGAAAGCCACTTCGATGCGATGGTCCAGGTTACGCCCCATCAGGTCGGCGGAGGAAAGGAAAAGCAGCGGTTTGCCGTTGTTGTGGAACACGTAGGCACGGCTGTGCTCGAGGAAGCGGTCCACGATACTGATGGCTTCGATGTTGTCGCTCGTTCCGGGTATCCCGGGCACCAGGCAGCAAATGCCCCGGATGATCAGGCGCACTTTCACCCCGGCCCTGCTGGCATCATAGAGTTTGCTGATCATGGCCCGGTCCTCCAGGCTGTTCAACTTCAAGAGGATCGATGCGGGACGACCGCTCAGGGCATGCTCGATCTCCTTGTCCATGAATGCCTCCAGCTGATCGCGCAACGTGAGGGGGGCCATCAGCAGATGCTGCAGCCTTGGCCTGTGGCGGCGGTCGCGCAGGTGTGCGAACACTTCGGCCACCTCACGGGTGATGGCTTCGTTGCAGGTGAGCAAAGCCTGGTCGGAATAGAGGGGTGCGGTGCGTTCGTTGAAATTCCCCGTGGCCAGATACGCGTAGCGCCGTGTGCGGGCTTTTTCCACACGCTCGATGAGGCAGAGTTTGCAGTGGACCTTGAGTCCCTCATAGCTGTAAAGCACCTGCGCACCCGCCTTCTCCAAGGCCTCACCCCAGAACAGGTTCGAGCGTTCATCGAATCGGGCCTGCACCTCCACGAACACGGTGACCTGTTTGCCGCGGCCCAAAGCATCGAGCAGCGCCGTGCATACCTCCGAGCTTTCAGCTACACGGTAAAGGGTGATCGCGATGCGCTTCACGGCCTTGTCAGCCGCCGCCTGTTGCAACCACCGGGTGAACATGCCGAAGTCGTGGTATGGGTAGTGCCAGAGCATGTCGCCCTTGGCCACCGCGGCGAAGGTGTTCTTCACGCGGGCCGAACGTGGATGTGGCCGGGGCGGCCACGGCTTATCGCGAAGGGCCGCATGCCTCTTCACGGGCAGTTTCATCAGGTCACTGAAGTTGTGGTAACGCCCGCCCGCCACCATGTCCTGTTTCGAGAGGCCCAGCAGGGTGCGCAAGGCGCGCAAGGTGGCGTGAGGCATGGCGCTGTCGTACAGGAACCGCGACGGCGTGCCGGTCTGCCGCTTGCGCAGGCTCTTGCGCACTTTCTCCTTGACATTGCCAACGAACTCTTCGTCCAGGTACAGTTCCGCATCACGCGAGAGCTTGATCGCGTGGCACCCCATCACCTTGTACCCGGTAAAGAGCGACGCCAGATGAACGCGCATCACATCGTCGAGGAAGATCACATCCGATCGTCCGGCGCGTGACGGCAACGCGATGAAGCGGCCGAGTTCATCACTGGGAATGTTCAAGAGCACCAAGCGTTGCCGCGACTTGCCCTTGGGCCGGAGGCGGCAGGCGAAATAGAGCTTGCGGTCCTCGATGAAGGGAGCGTTACCGGGCCGCACCGCAGCGGTGTTCAACAGCGGTGCGATGCGATCGGTGAAGAAGACACGCAAATGTTCGAGTTGTGCCTTGTCCAGTTGGTCCTCCCGCAGGATGCGGATGCCATGCCGCGCAAGGGCAGGCAGTAGCGTGCCGCGGTACAGCGCGCCGAACTCCTGCTGCTGCTTCAGCGCTTTCCGGTTTATCCGATCCACCAGTTTCTCCGCCGGAATATCCAGCGCGGTGCGGTCCGTCCGCTTCAATTTGACCAGGCTGCGCAAAGACGCCACGCGCACCCGGTAGAACTCGTCGAGGTTGCTGGAATAGATCGCCAGGAACTTCAGCCGCTCCAACAAGGGGACGCGCGGGTCCTTCGCTTCCTGCAGCACCCGGTCGTTGAAGGAAAGCCAGCTGAGGTCACGCTCGAAGAAACGTTCGATGGCCGGGGAGCGCGCGGGCCGCTTGCGTTTGGGCAGGGCGGCTCGTTGACGGAGCACATTGAGGTTGATGCGTTTCTGCAGACCATAGCGGCGTCGGGCATGGGCCGTGTGGAATCGGTGTGCCTCGAGGTAGGCGAGGTTCTCTTTCAACCACTCATCGTTCCCCAGCTTGCGCTTCCTCTGGACCTCGAGCTCTTTCCGCAGGCGTTCACTTCGTTCCTCGAAATCCATCTGGCCCGCCTTCGCGGAATCCGCATCGCGCAACACGTTTTGCGCGAGGGTGCGAGGCACAACACCCATGCGTGTGGCCAGGATCAACGAACGTACGTGCGCGATCGTACGCGACGCGACGCCGTGTTTCCCAAGGAAGGCCGTGGCCAATTGCGCGCTCTTCTCCTCATGCCCGGCGTACACAAGCGCATAACCCGTGTCATGGAACAATGCGGCTACTTCGAGGGTTCGCAGGTCACCATCGCCGAGTTTCATCGCCTGCCCGATGGCGACCGCGCTGCGGGTTACGGCAAGTGTATGGTCCAGGTCATGGAACAACAGGTACTTCGGCATACGCCGTGCGAACCAGCGTCGCACGTGCAGCCGGGCCAGGTCCAATGTCCGCTCGTTGATCATACGGAAGGCGGCGAAGATAGCCGGGCCCGCAGGGCGCCTTCTATATTTGGCCGGCTCGCAGATGGACCTCGCCACGGTGCATACGCTGTACGACGTCCTGCAGGGGGACCGCTTCTGCTTTCTCTATAGCGGGCGTTTCCACGACGAGCACACCGCGAGCCTGATCACCCTCGGCGAGGAATCGTTGAACGATGCGCGTGCCGATCGGGCCTATCGCCAGCGGCTCTCCTATGTGATGGTGGAGGCGTACCAGAACATACTGCGGCACCGCGCCGCGCTGGCGCCTGAGTTGGAAAGCGGGGCTGGACGAAGTTTGTTCATGTTGCGAAGTCACGCCGCGGGCGATGAGATCGTAGCGATGGACCCGGTCACCGAGGCCGAGGTGCCTGCCCTCAAGGCATCCCTGGAACGCATCGGGGGATTGGACCTTCGCCAACTGAAGGAACTTTTCCTGCGCAGTCTGCAGGACGGTTCGCGATCGGAACGGGGTGGTGCCGGTTTGGGCCTGATCGAAATGGCACGCCGCTCCGGACATCGGTTGCGCCATGCGTTGACCCCGATCGACGCAGCGCACCGGCTGTTCACCTTGCAGATCGTGGTGGGCGGGGGCGACACACAGGCCACAGCAATGGAAGCGCTACCCGAGTTGCATGGTTACGTTGCAGGAGCGGACCTGCTGCTGTTGTGCAAGGGGGCGTCATCGGCCGGTGTTCAGGAAGCGGTGCTGCGCATCATCGAGAAAGACCTCGATGATCGTCCGGACCGCTCCGAGGCGCGCGCGCGCGCCTATCTGGCCGCGGTCGAATGGTTGCAGGGGTTCGCTGCGGTCGACAATGGCCCGATCGTGGCGCTCGGCCGCCTCAATGGACAGTATGCGCTGGTTCTGGGTGTCAAGTTGGACCCGGCTGCTGCGGAGCGAACGCAAATGGAAGTGGAGGAGATCAACGCCTTGGAAGGCGCAGGACTGGAGCGTTATTACCGCGATGTGCTGCTGGGGCGACGACAGGGCGCCGGCCCGGGCTTCATCGGTCTGCTCGATCTGGCACGCAGAAGCACCGCACGACTACGCGTGGAACGGATCACCCGGCCGGATGGTGTGCTGGTGGTCCTCGAAGCCCTGATCTGAGCAACGCCGCTCCTGCACCGCGTTGAACCGTTCACGGATCGCCGCCGCATGGTGCATACGGATCGGCGTGCTGTTGGAGTTAGCCTGCACAAACCGGCAAGTCATGTTCAGCCTGTTCCTCCGTATCAGCGATCGCGTGGACCGATTCGCGGATTGGTTCAATACGCGTTTCGGGTGGTTCTTCACCAATGGCATGAAGGACGGCCCTCCTCCGCGCGGGAGTGGGTTCAAAGCCTGATACACACGTTCTTCGCTTCGGTGAAGAAGCGCAACGCGTCCACACCGCCTTCGCGGCCGATGCCACTGTGCTTCACACCCCCGAACGGAGTGCGTAGGTCGCGCACCATCCAGCAATTCACCCATACGATACCCGCCTGCAGTGCACGTGCCACGCGGTGTGTGCGTTTCAGGTCCGTGGTCCAAACGATGCTGGCAAGTCCATAGGGGGTGGCGTTTGCCAGGGCGATCGCTTCCGTCTCGGTGTCGAAAGGCTGAAGCGTGACCACCGGTCCGAAGATCTCCTCCTGATTGGTGCGGCATGCCGGGCCAAGCCCCTCGATCACTGTTGGGGCGATGTACCAACCGTCCTTCAACGCGCCGGTCAACCGTACGCGCTCACCACCGCACAGCACATGGCCGCCTTCGCCTTTGGCGATGGCGATATGGTCCAACACCTTCTCCATGTGCGAGCTGGAAACAACGGCTCCAAGGTCGCTGTGCTCATCGGCGGGATCGCCAACACGCAGTTGCTTCACATGCGCCACGAACGCGTCACGGAAACGATCGTAGATGCTGCGCTCTATCAGGATGCGCGATCCGCACAAGCAGATCTGCCCCTGATTGGTGAAGCTGCTGCGCAACGTGGTCTTCAGCATTTCTTCGAAGTCGCAATCAGCGAAAACGAGCACAGGGTTCTTGCCCCCCAACTCGAGGCTCAGTTTCTTGAACATCGGAGCGGCCACACGCGCGATCTCCGCTCCGGTGCGGGTGCCTCCGGTGAAGGAGATCGCCGGAATGCCGGGGTGCGCGGTGATCGCAGCGCCAACCTTGGGGCCCAGGCCGTGGATGATGTTGAGCACGCCCGGTGGCATACCGGCCTCTTCGCACAAGAGGCTCATGCGATACGCCGTGAGCGGTGTGACCTCCGACGGCTTCGCCACCACGCAATTACCGGCGGCCAACGCAGGAGCGATCTTCCAGGTGAACAGGTACAGTGGCAGGTTCCAAGGGCTGATGCATCCCGCCACGCCGAACGGTTGCCGATCGGTGTAGTTCACTGCTACATCGTCCATGAGGTGGGCCTCACTCGGGAAGTGAAGGATCGCTGTCGCGAAGAAGCGGAAGTTGGCCACGGCGCGTGGGATGTCGACCCGACGGGCCAGCTTCAGTGGCTTTCCGTTGTCGCGTGATTCGTCCATCGCGAACGCCTCGAGGTCGCGTTCGATGAGACCGGCAAGCCTCAGCAGCACTTGACCCCGCCCCTCGCGGCCGAGAGCGTTCCATGCGGGGAATGCGCGGTGCGCAGCGGTTACGGCCAGTTCGACATCACGCCCATCACTGTCCGCCAGTTGTGCGTATACCTGTCCGGTCGCCGGCGCATGCACATCCAACCAAGCGCCCCCTAGTGCGGGGCGCAACTCGCCATCGATCAGGTTCAGGATGCGTTCCATGTGCCCGGGCCGAAGTTAATGGAGGGGCTACCCCCTGAACGCCGAAAGGCCCCCATTCCCATGGAAGCCTTCCGACGCCTTGTTGCGCGGTCGCGAACCAAAACCTCCTTCGTACGACCAGCCTTTTCGATATGATGGTCCGCCATGCGGCGGATCGAAGAACGTATGCGAAAGCCCAACTACGGCTTGCGGATACGAACGTATCCACTGTGCGCAAGGGCTGCTGTTAATGGGCTGCGAAGGATCCCTAAAGAACGTTAACGCGCTGGACCACGGGGGAGGTGCCGATAGATTCGTTCCGTGGACAAACGCTGGATCACCGGGCTGATGGCGGCGATCAGCCTCGCGCTGGTGGGCCTGGTGGCGATCCAGGTCTTCTGGATCCGCAACACCATCGCCTTGAAGGAGGCCCAGTTCGATCAGAGCGTGGGCAATGCGCTTTACGCGGTCAGCGATCAGCTTGAGCAAGTGGAGAAGATGAGCGATCTGAAGCGGCACCGCGCTGGTCGAAGGCTCTTGAAGAAGTTGGACGCGATGCGTCGGGTCGGTTCCGCACCCAGCGTGCCTCATGCCATCGACGAGGTAGCCGTGCTGGCGACCACCGATTCGGGACACATGGCCGAAGTGCCAGAGCAACCGGTGCCGCCGGAGGACGCCGGTGCAACGGTGGATGCTGAACGGTCCGAAGAGGCGCCCGCGTGGGACCCCGCGGAGCGTGTGGACCATGAAACCCTCGTGACGGACATGGTGCGCGGGATCCTCGCACAGGAACTGGCGCGCGACATCCATGACCGTGTGGACCGTGACCTTCTGGATTCACTGCTCCAGGCCCAACTTGCGACGAACGGTATCCCCACCGGTGTGGAACATGGGATCTTCACCGAGCAGGGTGATCCGATCGATCCCGAAGAACCAAGCGGAGCCTCCGTGGAATTGAGCCAGAGTCCCTACCGTGAGCGCCTGTACCGCCACGACCTGGCGGGCCATCCGTACTACCTGCATGTTCTCGTGCCTGGCCAGCAAGGCATCCTGTTGCGGGGCATGGTGCCGATGTTGCTGGTGTCGGCGCTCTTCGTGGGGGTCATCGCCATGGGCTTCGCCTTCACCATCCGCACCATCGTGCGACAAAAGCGGATCAGCGATATCCGCAACGACCTGGTGAACAACTTGACGCACGAACTGAAGACCCCTATCAGCACCATCGGCCTGGCTTGCGAGGCACTGGCCGACCCCTCCATGCCCAAGACCGAGCAGCAGGTCCGGACCTTCACGAGCATGATCCGCGATGAGAACAAGCGGCTCGGCGCACTGGTGGAGAACGTTTTGCAGAGCGCTGTGCTGGACAGCGGACACATGGTGTTGAAGCGTGTGGAACTGGACTTGCACAACCTGATACAGGATGTGGTGCGGAGCAGCGGGATACAGGTCTCGCGCCGCAATGGCCGCATCGAACTGGATCTGCAGGCGGAGATCCATCACCTGTTCGGCGATCGCATCCACCTGACCAATGTGCTCTACAACCTGATCGACAATGCGGTGAAATACACCGAACAGGAGCCCCGCGTGCGCATCGCTTCACGCAGCGACGATGTTGGGCTTACCGTAAGTGTTTCGGACAATGGCATCGGCATCGCGCCGGCCGAGCAACGCAAGATCTTCGACCGGTTGTATCGCGTACCCACAGGCAATATCCACAATGCGAAAGGCTTCGGCCTCGGCCTCAGCTACGTGAAGACCGTGGTCGAACGCCACGGTGGTCGTATCAAGGTGGAAAGCACTCCGGGCAGAGGCAGTACCTTCCACATCTTCATTCCGTTCGAACATGCAGGCCCCCACAAAGCTGCTTCTGGTAGAGGATGACCCCAATCTGGGCAATTTGCTGGCCGAATACCTGCGTGCCAAGGGGTTCGACACGGAGTTATGTACCGATGGCCAGCAAGGGTGGCTCGCATACAAAAAGGGCAAGTTCGACCTGCTGATCCTGGACGTGATGATGCCGGTGAAGGATGGTTTCACCTTGGCACGCGAGATCCGTCAGAACGATGCGGAAACCCCCATCATGTTCCTGACGGCCAAGAGCATGAAGCAGGACACCATCCATGGTTTCCAGACCGGGGCGGACGATTACCTGACCAAACCCTTCGTGATGGAGGAGTTGTTGCTGCGCATCGGTGCGGTCTTGCGCAGGACGAACGGTGTGGGGCCCAAAGCGGAAGAGCCGGAGCAGTATGTGATCGGGGCGTCCACCTTCGATCCGCGGAAGCAGGTGTTGCGCACGCCGGTGGGCGAACGCAAACTCACCACCAAGGAGTCCGAACTGCTGCGCCTGCTCTGCGCACAATGCAACGATGTGCTCGAGCGGTCCGATGCGCTCAACGCCGTGTGGGGGAACGACAGCTATTTCAGCGGCCGTAGTATGGACGTATACATCGCCAAGCTGCGAAAATACCTGCGCGAGGACCCGGGGGTGGAGATCATCAATGTCCACGGACGGGGTTTCCGCTTGATCGCCAAGGAGGGGGTCAACAAGGAATAACCTGTCCAGGCTGGTCCAGTCGCTACAGGCCTCTTTTGGGGCCGGAGGGATGGTGCATCCGGGTATTCTTCCATCTTTGTCGTTCCAAGGAACCTCTAACCCCCTAACACCCGATCGGATGAAGAACATCTACGCAACATTGCTCACTGGTACGGCCTTGCTGCTGGCCGGTGTGGCTGATGCCCAGAGCATCAATTCCCCGAAGACGAACCACCAGGCATCGCCTGCGAAACTCACCGCCCCTGGAGTGGTGGCCCACGATGTGGTCCCAACTGCGGCCCGTGGTGTATTGCCTCCCAATGATGGCTGCGGTACGGTCACGTTCGAAGCATTGAGCATCGACGGCTCCCTCACATTCACCGGTGACAACACGGGTGCAACGGAGGACGGCGACTTCGAAGCAGGCAGTGGGCTTGAAGGTTTCGGTCCCTGTGTATGGCACGGCTTCACCACCACGGAATGCGCGAACATCACGGTCGCCTACTGTGGCACCACCCCGGTCTTCGGCAATCTCGGGGCCTTTTTCGCACGCACCTGCCCGGCCACGGACGCTGATTACATCACTTACACCAGCGGCAACTTCACCGATTGCGCTGATCTCAATGGAACGATCACATGGCTCGATGTTCCCGCCGGGTCCTACTACCTGCCTGTGCTGATGGATCTTGCTGCTCCTGCGGTGGGCCCCTACACCATCCTGGTCAGCGCGGTGGCATGCATTGCGCCCCCCGATCCTCCGGCGAACGATGATTGCGCCAATGCGATCCCCATTGATGTGGATACCTGGTGCAATTTCCAATACTTCACGGGAGCCGGTGGCACCGAGTCCCTCCCTGCCATAACCTGCAATACGTTCACCGGTGACGCGGGTGATGATGTATGGTTCTCGTTCGTTGCAACGGCAACGGATATTGCCATTGGTGCTCAGGGCGCTGATGATGGAGACGGCAACCCGAACACAGGCTACGACGCCGTGATCGAACTGTTCTCAGGTGCCTGCGGCGCTGGCACCTCCTTGGGCTGCGCTGATGCGACTCTTGGCAACGAGCCCGAAGAGATCGCCGCGACCGGTCTTACGGTAGGTGCTACGTATTACGTGCGTGTGTACGACTGGTACGCAAATCCTTGGCCGAATCACACGTTCGGGTTCTGCGTGGTCGAGGGTGGCGGCATCAACATCGGCATGGAAGAGCACAGCAACGTTGCCGATTGGAGCATCTTCCCGAACCCGGGCACAGGTGTGTTCAACCTGCAGTACAGCGGTGCGAACGAGCTCGCCACGATCGACGTGATCGATGTGACCGGCCGTGTGGTTTACACCGAGCGCACTTCGTTGGGCACGAACCACACCATGGACCTGAGCGGTTTGAGCACAGGTAACTATGGTGTGCGCCTCACCATGAACGGTGTGAGCACCGAGCAGCGCCTGATGGTGCAGTAGTTCTGACCACCTTTTGAACGAAGGGCGTCCACCAAACGGTGGGCGCCCTTCGCTTTTGGGTGGCTGCGGTATCGGATGAGGGGGACGCCGAAGAAGCCTACAAACAGCCGGTGCGGCCGCCGTCGACCGGAAGATTTATGCCGTTGATGTAGGCCCCGGAAGGTCCGGCCAGAAAGGCCACCGCGAACGCGATCTCCTCGGGCCGCGCGAAACGACGAAGAGGGATCTCGCTCATCATCTCATGCGCAGCATCGGTCTCGCTGCTGCTGTTCTTGGCCGCCTTGTTCTTGATGATCGTCGCGAGCCGTTCGGTCTCGGTTGCGCCCGGAAGCACATTGTTCACAGTGATGCCGTATTGGCCAAGTTCATTGGCCAGTGTCTTGCCCCAGTTTGCCACCGCACCGCGGATGGTGTTGCTCACGCCCAGGTTGGGAAGCGGCTGCTTCACGCTGGTGCTGATCACGTTGATGATGCGCCCACTGCCGCGTTTCTTCATGCCAGGCACCACACTCCGTACGAGCGTCTGATATCCGATCAGGTGCAGGCGGAAAGCATCCATGAACGCCGTTGGATCCGCTTCGTGCGCCAGGCCCGGCGGTGGACCGCCGGTGTTGTTCACCAGGATGTCCACGGGGTGGTGCGTAAGCTCCTGTAGAGCCTTGGTGAGCGCAACGGTATCGGCCATGTCCACGACGATCAGACCGTGTGGCTGATCGTGGCCTCGTTCCAGTTCGGCCAGCGCGGTGCGCAAGCGGGGCTCATCGCGTGCGAGCAGTGTTACCTGTGCCCCGAGACGCGCGAACTCGCGGGCGATCGCCCGCCCGATGCCTTGTGAAGCGCCGCAGACCAGCGCATGTTTACCGACCAGCGAAGTTTCCATCTTGGTCAAAGGTAGATGCGCGCATCGTGTGGCCTTGACCATGATGGGGTGTGAAGAACCGGGGAGCGCCATGGGATCAAAGGCGATGAACAGGGATTATGTTTGAGAACTGACCCACGGAAACGAACACCAACCCTACCAAGCATGAAGAATACTTACGCCGCTTTATCGGCTTGCGCACTCGGGCTCACCATCGCTGGCGGTGTTTCGGCCCAATCGCACCGGACCGTTGCCAACGTTTCGCGCCAGACCCTTTACGACATCAAGAAGCACGATGCCGCCTTGCACGCTGCCGCCCCTGTGGGAATGCGTGGTGGTGGCTTGCCCAATGATGAATGCGACTTCGCCACTGTCCTTGCGGTAGGTACCGAATGTGTACCCGTCTCGGGCACGATGGTAGGAGCCACCCAGTCGCTCGCCCCGAGCACGTGCAGCACGTTCACCTCAAGTGCTGCCAATGATCAGTGGTTCAGCTTCGTTGCAACGGCATCGGTAACGCTCATCGAGGTCACCGGTGGGGGCGATGCGACCACGGGCATCGATGCCGTCCTCGAAGCGTACACAGCTCCCTGCGTGGACCTTGCCTCCCTGGGCTGTGTGGATGCCACCGTACGGGGTGAAACGGAGATGCTGACGCTGGTCACCACGCCAGGCAATACATACTTCTACCGCACCTACTATTGGATCTATACAGCGGAACAGACGGTGTTCGACTTCACCACCTGTGTTTATTCGCCGACGAATATCCCCGCGAACGACGATTGTTCTGGCGCGGTGGCACAAGCGTTGAGCGTTGGGTCCACGGTGACCTTCACCGGCGACAATACCGGTGCGTTGGATACCGAGGGCCTGGGAATAGCTTCCGTATGGGAGTCCTTCACCACTACGGAGTGTTCGTTCATCACAATGGACTACTGCGGAACGACACCAGCCTTCGCGAACGCGTTCCTCAGTTTGTTCATCGGCTGCCCATACACGGGCTTCATCCCGGATGTCTCGTTCGAGACCACGACCTGTCCGGATGGCAATTTCACCATCCAATACGAGTACGTCCCCGCAGGGACATACTACTATGCGGTTCTGACCGAAGATGGTTCCGTCGGCCCCTATTCCATCAACGTGACCGCTGCGGCCTGCCCCCCGGGATACTGTCCTGCCAGCGCTGATCTGTGCGATGAATACATCGCCGAGGTCATGATCGGTACGATCGACAATGCGACCGATTGTGCTGTAGGACCAGCGGTGGACTACACCGCGATCAGCACCAACATCGCCCAAGGAGCGAGCCTGCCGATCACCGTCTTGAACGGCCCGGCCATTTATCCGGAGGATCAGGTCGTGGTGTGGGTCGATTGGAACAACAACGAGAGTTTCGGTGAGGCTGGAGAGACCTTCCCATTGGACTCGGCCGGTCTTGGGGCCACCTTCACGGGTGCCATCACCGCCCCGATCGATGCTGTGCTCGGCCCGGTGCGCATGCGCATCCGCATGATGTACACCGGTTCGCCATCGCCGTGCGGAGGTTCAGCCTACGGCGAAGTGGAGGACTATACCCTGAACGTGGATCAATTCAATGCGGTTGCCACCCTGGCTGTGAATACGTTCAGCGTGTTCCCGAACCCCACGGACGGCGATCTGACGGTGCGGGCGAGCACACCGATGAACGCCGTTGCGCAGGTGCTGGACGTCACCGGCCGCTTGCTCCACACCGAACGTATGGTCGGTTTGCAGGCCGATCTCGCGCTGGCGGGGAAGCTTGTGCCGGGCGCCTATCTGCTGCGGTTAAGCGATGCGGACGGCAGCAGCGAATATCCGTTCGTGGTTCGTTAGGCCTGTTCACATATCCAAAAACGAGCGGCCGAGCGGCCGCTCGTTTTTCTTTCGGTAACAATGATGGTTTGAAACTTGAGCCAGGGGATGCTGTTCGATAGCGTTTGTATCATGGCATGTTGGATAAGTTTGCCCCTCGCTTAGAAACGCACAAACCAATGAACGCATGAAGAACCTATACCTCTCTCTGTCATTTGCGGCTCTGGCCTTCATGCCAGCGGTCGAGGGCCTATCCCAAGTGGTCCAAGGTCAGCCGAACGGCCCGGCGCAACTCGTCGACAAGGCGCAACGGGCATCGGCACAACGGACCATGACCAATAGCGCATCGCATGCCATGGCCCGGGTGCGTTGGCACCAGGACAGCCATGGTGTCGCGCAATTGCGCGGAGGTGGCATCGCCAACGACCTGTGCGCCAACGCCGAAGTCTTGACGGTGAACGCGCCTGGTGGCTGCCCGGGTTCGGGCATTGCCGGGAACAACGGAGGTGCCGGTAATGACGGAGGCGACCCAGCCTGCGATGTCACGGCCACGGCGTTCGAGGACGTATGGTACGCATTCAACTCCGGCACGAGCACATCGATAACCATCGCTTTCACCCAAGGCACGATCGCCGATCTCCTGGTTGAAGTACTCGAAGGCGGATGTGGTGGAACGTCCATCTTCTGCGATTTCACCGCCCTGAGCTACACCATTCCGGTGTCGGCGGGTACGGACTACCTGATCCGCGTCGCATCCAACAACGACTTCGGTGCCGGCGGCACGTTCGATATTTGTCTCACAGGCTCCGGTGGCGGTGGTACCCCCCCGAACGATGATTGCGGCAGCGTTACCGCCACGAACCTCGCCTCGGGTGCATCGGTCATCTTCACCGGGGATAACACCGGTGCTTCGAGTGCTGGTGATGTCGTACCGGGATCCGTGCTGGATGTCGGTGGTGATACCACCATCGTGTGGCACATGTTCACGACCACCGAGTGCAACGATGTGACCATCGCTTACTGCGGCACCTTGGTTCAGCCCGCCGTTTACTGGGCGACGCTGGCCACAAGCTGCCCGGCGGATGACAATGTGATCAACTTCAGCGGCGGGAATTTCACGGATTGCCTTGATGGGAATGCGACCATCGTGTGGATCGGACTTCCGGCCGGGACCTACTACCTTCCTGTGCGTGGCGAACCAGCCACCGCAGGTCCATACACGATCGAGGTTTCCGCCGTGGCTTGCGCAACGGCTGGTCCGTATTGCGAGGCTGGTGCTACCATAGCACAGTTCGAGAAGATCAGCAACGTGACCGTTGCTGGCATAAACAACAACTCCACCAGCTCGGCTGGCTATGAGGACTTCACCGGAGGCACGGCGGGTAGCATGACCGTGGGCATGTCCTATCCCCTGAGCGTTTCGATCTCCGGTGCCTATGATACCGATGAGGTGCGCGTGTGGGTCGATTTCGACCAGAGCGACAGCTTCGAGGCGGGTGAGCTCGTGTTCACTTCGCCGCTCGGTGTTGGGCCCCACACAGGCAACATCCTTGTTCCAGTTGGTGCCGCAACGGGTTCCACGCGTATGCGTGTGCGCTTGCACGACACTTACGATGGCGTTGACTATTTCAACTTCCCGAACCCCACCCCATGTGATACCTCGACATTCGGGCAGGTGGAGGACTACACTGTGAACATCGGTGGTGGTGGCAACACGCCACCCAATGATGACTGCACGGGGGCTGTGGCGCAAAACCTCGCAGCTGGCGCAACGATCAGCTTGAGTGGTGACAACACTGGGGCGACCGAGGATGGTGGCGCCGGTTTCGTGATCGTATGGGAGGCGTTCACCACCACCGAGTGCACCGACGTGACCATCAACTACTGCGTGCCTGGTTCAGTGTTCACGAACTTCCTTACCAACCTCTCGGTCAACTGTCCTGATTTCCTTACGGGCTTGCTGGCTGGGGCGTTCGATGCCTGCACAGTGACCTTCACGGATCTCGCCGCCGGCACGTACTACATCCCAGTGCTGGTCGATCCTGCGACCACGCCGGTCGGTGCTTATACGATCGAAGTGAGCGCTGTTGCCTGCGGACCGCTCGGTCCATATTGCGAAGCCGGCGCGACCAGTTTGCAATTCGAGAAGATCAGTAACACGACGTTCTCGGATATCAACAACAACAGTACGAGCAACGCTGGCTATGAGGACTTCACTGGTGTGACCGGTCAAGTTGTAGGCGGTGTTGATTACAACATCTCGGTGACCATCTCGGGCGGTTATGATACCGATCAAGTGCTCGCATGGATCGACTTCGATCAGAGCCAGACCTTCGATGCTTCGGAGCTCGTGTTCACCTCCGGTCTCGGAGTTGGTCCGCACACAGGGATCGTGTCCGTTCCGCTCACGGCTTCACAAGGCCCCACCCGTATGCGTGTGCGCTTGCACGATACCTACGACCTGGGTATTGACTACTTCAACTTCCCGAACCCCACCCCGTGCGATACCTCGACCTTCGGACAGGTGGAGGACTACACCGTGGACGTGATCGGTGTCATCACTGGCGTGAACGAGAACCCGGTGTCAGCGTTCACCGTGTTCCCGAACCCCACCAACGGTGATGTTGACTTCGTATCCAGTGCCGCGGATGCCATGACGGTGATCACCGTTCTGGACATGACGGGGCGTGAGGTATACAGTGAGAAACGCCAGCTTGTCAAGGGCCAGCAGGTTCATCTGCCCCTTGCCGGATCATTGGCCGCAGGCACGTATTCTCTGCGTCTCACCTCGGAATTCGGCCGTGGCGAGCAGCGCTTCGTTGTGCGCTAAGCGACTCAATTCAATGGAAAGCGGGCGGGCCGGAAGGTCCGCCCGCTTCCTTTTTTACCCATCCCTCTCCTCCGATGCGGTCGATGGAATGTTCGCAAGGGGACCCCTGAAAGCCTTGCACGACCTGCGATACCGGCCCAACTTTGTACCTGACCCTGCTTTCCATGGATCTCCCGGTCAAGGGCAACCTTGCCGGAATAGCGCGTCAATACTGAACACATGACCCGAACACCAGCCCTTTTTGGTCACCTGCGCACCATGTGCCTGGTCGCCTGCACCGTTCTGCTTCCGTTCGGGATCAATGCCCAGAACGGTCACACGCATGGCGCAGTTGGAACGATCGGGAACATCGCGCCGATCCCCGTTGGCTCGGATCGTGGTGGCGTGCCGCCCAATGCACTGTGTTCCGGGGCGTTGATACAACCACTGTCCTTGTTCGCTAGCGTTTCGAACAGCGGGGACAATACCGGCGGCCTCGTGGACAATTACTTCCAACTACCGGTGGTTTGGGAAGGGTTCGTCTCAACGGAGTGTCTGACGGTGAGGGTCTCCTATTGTGGAACGACCCCGCGCTTCGAGGGGGCTCTGCTCGCCCTGGCGGTCGGGTGTCCGTTGAGCAATGTTGCCCGGATACCGGTATCCGGGGTCACTATGCAACTCTGCGCTGACCACAATTTCACGCTCACATTCCCGAACCTTCCCGCAGGCACTTATTACTTCCCGGTACTCCAAGGGGTCGGATTCACCGGTCCGTACACGATCACGTTCACCGGTTTGCCCTGCACCGGTTCCCCGCCCACTAACGACGATTGTGCGGGTGCAACTGAACTGGTACCTGGTGTCGATTGCATAGAGACGACCGGCAACAATGCGGGCACCACGGTAGGCACTCCAGCCTCGCTCGGGTGCAATGGTGGTGATCCTTCGGATGATGTGTGGTATTCGTTCGTCGCGACGCATGCGGACCATACCATCACCGTTGAGCCCAGGACCGGGTTCGACGCTGTGATCGAAGTGTACAGCGGTGCATGTGGGTCGGGAACGCTGGTGGCCTGTCGTGACGTGGCCTTTGCTGGAGAGACCGAAGTGGCTACACTCACCGGGCTCACGGTAGGCGAGACCTACTACGTGCGGGTATACGACTGGTACGCCGGTGCTTCGATGACGAACAACTTCACCATCTGTGTGCAACGGCCTCCTTGTCTGGCCGACGCGGGAACGCTTGCACCGGCAAGTACACCGGTATGCCTCGTAGGCGGCCTCGCCACGATCGCTGCGATACTGAACGGCGATGCGTTCGTGCCAGCCGGGTTCGATACGGCCTTCTTACTCACCCAAGACCCCGGATTCATCATACAGAATGTCGGCACCACACCGTCCTTCGATGTCAATGCGGCGGGACCGTATACGATCCACACGCTCGTATTCGATCCCCTTACGTTCGATCCCGGTACCATCCAGGTCGGCGTGACCACGTGCTTCGATGTGAACGCATTGCTGGAAGAGGGGGGAGGCCTTATTTGCGGAAGCCTCGATATGATCGGCGCGCTGATCACGGTCGACCTGTGCATTGTGTGCGACGCTGAGGCGGGAACCATCACAGCCGATGCCGATACGGTGTGCTTCGTTTCAGGTGCTGCCACAATTACCGCAACGCCGAACGGCGATGCGGTGGTACCTGTTGGCTTCGAACTGGTCCATATGCTCACCCAAGGAGCCGGTCTTGTGATCCAGGAGGTGGGTCCGCTGCCCTCGTTCGATGTGACGGCGGTGGGTAACTACACGATCCATACGTTGGTCTACGATCCATTGACGTTCGATACAGGCACCATCCAGATCGGGGTGACCACGGGCTTCGATGTGAACGCATTGTTGGTGCAGGGTGGTGGTACCATTTGTGCAAGTCTGGATGTGAGTGGAGCACCGGTGAATGTGAGGGTATGCCTGGATTGTGAGGCGGTCGCCGGGACACTGACAGCGCTGAACCCGGCGATCTGTCTGGTCGGTGGCGCGGCCACTATCGCGGATACTCCCAATGGGGATGCTGTTGTCCCGGTTGGTTTCGAAGTGCTTTATCTCCTTTCGGAAGGGGGTGTGATACAAGCCTCATCACCAACACCCTCGTTCGATGTTGCTGCGGAAGGGTCTTACGCGGTGCACACACTGGTATACGATCCCCTCACGCTTGATATCGGGAGCCTCGTGTTCGGTGTTACCACGATGAGCGAATTGGACCTTCAATTGATCCAGGGCGGTGGCACCGTCTGCGCCAGCCTCGACTTGGCGGGCGGCGCCACCACGGTGCAAGTCTGTGTCAGTTGTACTGCCGCGTCCGGCACATTGACGGCTGATGCGACGTCGGTATGCATCCTTGGCGGTGTTGCCACGGTGAGCGCAACACCCAATGGAAATGCTATCGTACCCGTTGGTTACGAGACACTGTATCTACTGGCGACCGGGGCCGTGGTCCAAGGGACGAGCACGGCCTCTTCGTTCGAGGTGAACAGCACGTTGGACTTTACGATCCATACACTGGTCTACGATCCGCTGACGTTCGATCCGGGTACGATCCAGAGCGGTGTGACCACGGTTCTTGATCTGAACGCTTTGCTGATCCAAGGAGGTGGTGTTATCTGCGCGGGCCTGGATCTGGCGGGGGCCTCTCTTTCAGTGGAGGATTGCGCACCGCTGAACGACCAATGCGCGAATGCCATCACGCTCGCGGTGAACAGTGAGGGTGGTTGCCCGGCCGGAGGGACCACCGGCGATAACACCTATGCCACGTCATCAGGAAGCCAACCCTCCTGTGACACCAATGGCCTCGACTTCGCCGATGTTTGGTACACCTTCAATTCAGGTTCGAGCACCACGGTTTTCATCACGTTCGACCATGGTAGCATGACCGATTGGGGCATTACCGTGACGGATGCGTGCGATGGGAACGAGGTGGAGTGCGTGGTGCAGCCAGCCGATGTCATCGAAATTCCGACCCAACCGGACACGGACTACTGGGTGCGGGTCTATACCAACACGCAGTTCGGGGCTGGCGGTTCGTTCACTATCTGTCTTACCGGCCTCACGGAAGTGTGTGATGGTGGCATTATTTCAAGCGCGATCGGCGGTGTCAACCCTGTCATCGTCTGTCAAGATGCACAGCCTGATGTGATCGACCTGATCACGTCCAGCACATCCATGGAGAACTATGTGTTCATCCTGACCGACGCGAGCGATCTTATTGTGACCACGCTGGTAGGGGCCTCGATTGACTTCAACCTCACACCGTTGGGCATCTATCATGTCTGGGGGGTGAGTTACAACGGAACCCTGGTGGGTACTGATCCGGGTGGACCGGTCGGGGGGGTCTCCTCCACGGGAAGTTGCATCGACATCAGTACCGGGTTCCTGGTTGTGAGCGTGGAGGTCTGCAATGGTGTCCGTGAGCGTGGTGGTGGAGTGTGGAGTCTATTCCCCAATCCCGGGAATGGCGACCTTACAGTTGTTCACGGGACCCTCGAAGACAAGGTGCTTTTGGAGGTGTTCGATGTCACCGGCCGCGCGATGTACCAGGAACAGTGGCACGTCATACAAGGACAGCCACATCACGTTGCTCTTGCTGGACGTTTGGCCGAAGGCACCTACCTCGTGCGGTTCACCTCCAGCGATGGCCGCTCAGAACAGCGTGTCGTCATACAATGACCCAGGACGACCGGAAGTGAGGACAAGGTCTTTCCTACTAGCGCCGAAGCGTTCGGGAACGAGGGCCATACCATTGAAGAATGTGGAAAACCTCGTTCGCGATCGTTCGGTTATGCAAGGCTACCTACCGAACTTCGCACCTTCCTTTTTCCAAACAAGACATCCCTCTGACTATGGACGCACGTTACTCCGCAAAACCCCTGATCGCGCTGTTGTTCAGCGTCGTCATGGCACATGGCCTCATGGCCCAACAGATCTGGACGCTAGGCAACAAGGGTGGGCCGCGTCACGCGTTGGTAAACCCTTCCGCGGATCACGCTCAGGCGGAGTCCCGGGGTGTTCTTCCCGTCAATGACGAGTGTGATGGGGCGGTGGTCGTGGATCTGGCCATCGATGCAACGGTGGTTCGCACCGGCGACCACACCGGAGCCACGGATAGCTATGGTTTCGGCAACGATGTGTGGGAAGCGTTCACTATTACGGAATGTGCGGATGTGACCGTGGACTTCTGCGGCAACTCGCCAACCTGGGCCGCCCCGCTTCCGCGGTTGTTCGTTGGATGCACACCACTGGAGAATTTCGTGTTGATCAACGATGACAACATCTCCCTCTGTCCCGACGGCAATTTCATCTTCACCTTCCGTCAATTGACCCCGGGAACGTACTACTATGCTGTATCGGACGTGTTCGGGGCAACCGGGCCGTACCAGATCACCTTAAGTGCGGTCGCTTGCTCGGGGGCGGCACCCGTGAACGACGATTGTGCCAATGCGGTGGTGCTCACTCCGAACCCGGTCTGTACTCCGGTCGATGGTGACGTGGCTGGTGCGACCATCTCTGGTGGTTCCATCCCAGGTAACGGTTGCGGTGGCTCGGACCCCAGCGATGACGTCTGGTACAGCTTCATTGCCACCTCCACCGATCACTCGATCGTCGTTGACCCATCCGCCGAAATGGACGTGGTTATCGAATTGCGAGATGGTACTTGCGCCAGCAGCACCGTGATCGGTTGCCAGGACGTTGCCGGGTTGGGGGCTGCTGATCAATTGGATGCCACCGGCCTGACGATCGGCACCACCTATTTCGTGCGGGTCTATGACTGGTATGCTGGTGTTCCCAGGACCACCCCGTTCAGCATTTGTGTGATGGGACCTGCGGGCTGCGCGGCAGATGCGGGTACGATCACGGCGGATGCGTCCCCTGTTTGCCTGGTGGCTGGCTCTGCGGAAATAACGGCCACGCCGGATGACAATAGCATTGTCCCGGCAGGCTACGAAACGATCTATGTGCTTACCCAGGGAGTTGATCTGGTTATCATGGCTGTTGATGCGGCTCCTGTATTCACGGTAGCGAGCACGGGGGATTACACGATCCATACGCTGGTCTATGATCCGCTGACACTGGATCCCGGTGTCGTTGAGATCGGTGTTACCACTGCGTTCGATGTGAGCGCGCTTCTGCTCCAGGGCGGCGGAACGATCTGTGGCAGCTTGGACATGCCTGGTGCAGCGATCATGGTGCAAGAGTGTCTTCCCTGCGATGCGAACGCCGGGGCCTTGACCGCTGATGTCACCCCGGTTTGTCTTGATGGCATCGCGGCGCTTACCGCAACTCCTGATGGGAACGCGGTAGTGCCTTCCGGTTTTGAGACCACCTACCTGCTCACTAAGGGCGTGGATCTGGTCATCCTTAGCATTAGCGCTACCCCCGAGTTCAGTACCACGCAGGTGGGTGATTATACCATCCACACCCTGGTGTACGACCCGAACACCCTTGACCTCAGCTTCATCGAACTGGGAGTGACCACAGGCTTCGAAGTGAATGGTTTGTTGATCCAGGGGGGTGGTGTGGTCTGCGCGAGTCTTGATGTGACCGGTGCGCCTATCACCGTCCAGATCTGCGTTCCGTGCGATGCCGATGCCGGGACGATCACCGCCGATGCATCGGAGGCCTGCCTGGTGGGAGGATCCGCCACGATCTCCGCCACGCCCGATGGGAACGCCAACGTGCCAGCAGGCTTCCTCACGGTTTATGCGCTCACCCAGGGACCGGAATTGTTGATCATCAATGCGTCACTGACACCGAGTTTCGATGTGACCGCTGTGGGCGACTATACGATCCACACCCTGGTGTACGATCCGAACACGTTGGACCTTGGCCTCATCGAATTCGGTGTGACCACGGGCTTTGATGTGAACGCATTGCTGATCCAGGGCGGTGGCGATATCTGCGCGAGCCTTGATGTGACGGGTGCGCCGATCAGCGTAAGCCTGTGCATCACCTGTGATCAAAGTGCCGGTGCCATCACCGCGGACGCTACTCCGGTCTGCCTGGTCAGCGGAGCGGCGGATATCTCCGCCACACCCGATGGCAACAGTGTTGTCCCGGTCGGCTACGAGACTATCTACGTGCTTACCCAAGGGGTCGACCTGGTGATCATCGGTACCGATGCGGCTCCGGCGTTCAGCGTACCCTCTGTGGGTCTCTACACCATCCATACGTTGGTATACGACCCGCTGACATTGGATCTGGGCATCATCGAACCGGGTGTCACCACGGGAGCTGATGTGAACGCATTGCTCGTGCAGGGCGGTGGTACCATCTGCGCAAGCCTTGATCTCGCAGGCGCCCCCATCGAGGTTCTGGATTGCACACCGGCCAACGATGATTGCGCGAACGCGACCGCTTTGGTGATCAATGCCGTTGACGATTGCCCGGGCAACGCGGTGAGCGGCAATAACACCTATGCAAGCCAGGATGGTGTCGAGCCCGGCTGTGACACCGGGTCGTTGGCAGGCTACGTGGATGTGTGGTACACGTTCAATTCCGGTCTCAATACGTCCGTGACGATCAATTTGGATCCGGGCACCATGGAGGACTGGGCGGTAACGGTAACGGAAGGATGCGGAGGCAGCGAAGTGTATTGTGAGGTGAACCCCGCAGCTCCGATCGAGTTGACCACGACGGTGAGTACCACGTACGTGGTCCGGGTATACAGCAATCTTGATTTCGGCGTCGGGGGTGGGTTCACGATCTGTGTGACCGGGGCTGAGCCCACGATCGTGTGCGATGGTGGTAGCGTGCATACCCTTGGCGGACTGACCGATGTGACCGTGTGCCAGGATGTGGATGCCGACGTGGTCGAGTTCGCAACCTCGAGCATCAGTGCAGAGAGCTACGCGTTCGTGCTCACCGATGCGAGCGATCTTATCGTGACCGTGCTCGCTGGCAATTCGCTCGACTTCAACAGCGCCCCCTTGGGCATGTACCGGGTTTGGGGCATCAGCTATAACGGTGACCTTTTGGGTGCCGATCCCGGAGCCGACATCGCTACGGTCACCAGTACAGGTGCGTGCATCGCCCTGAGCAGTGATTTCGTGACGGTTATCGTGGAGATCTGCGATGGTATCGTTGAGGGAACGGACGTGAATTGGAACATCTACCCAAACCCAGGCAATGGCGACTTCACCCTGAGCTACTCGGGTGCCGATGCCAGCACCGTGATCGAAGTGATCGACATGGGTGGCCGTACCGTGCATCAAGAGCGTGTAGCGATGGTACGCGGCCAGAAGTATCCGATCGCTCTTGGTGGCCAACTCGCCCAAGGGATCTACTCGGTGCGCCTGATGAGCGCCGTCGGTAGTGCGACGCTCCGTATGACGGTGCGCTGAACGCATACGCGCTGAGAGAAAGGGCGTCCGCAACCGGGCGCCCTTTCTCATTGAACGTGGGGAACCTTTCGACCGCATGCGGGGTATAAACACGCAACTCCCCAACCATGAACCAGTTCCAAAGGGTCCGTGCCAGCTTGTTGCTTGTCGCTTTGAGCGTCTGTACATCGCTCATGGCGCAGGAGGAAGCACTGCTGCTGCCCATTGTTGGTCGGATCACGGATGGTGAGAAGAAGCTGGAGGGATGCGAAGTGCTTGTTTATGATGGGAACGATATGGTGGGTCGCCAGGTCACAGACCGCAGCGGTCGCTTCAATCTGGGCATGGGCTTGGGAAAGGAGTTCGCCATTGAGTTCCGGAAGGAGGGCTTTCTACCCAAACGGATCCTGGTGGACACGCGTGCCGACCTCCCGAAGGACCTGGTCGAGATCGCCCCTTTGGACATGGAGATGAGCATGCTGACCGCTTCCAAGTACGAAGGAGCCGATACCGACGTGTTGGATTTCCCCTTTGCGATCGTCAAGTACGACAAGAAGGCCATGGCCTTCACCCAGGACCACCAGTACACCACCGACATGATGCGCACCAATGGGGCGCTGCTGCTCATGTCCGTGCGGTCCGATAAAAAGTGAACCACACGCCATACACCATGGCGCGGGGCGTTCATCGCAAGATGGGCGCCCCGCTTCGTTCCGGGCTGTTCCTCGCACCTCGTTACCTTTAGGCACCGCCAAGCGCAGCGCATGAGCATCCGCAGACCCTTCAACCTCAAAGGCTGGATCGCCGACAATCGCGACCTGCTGAAACCACCCATCGGCAACAAGAATCTCTATGCCGACGCGGGTGACTACATCGTGATGGTGGTGGGCGGTCCCAATGCGCGGAAGGATTTCCATTGGAACGAGACCGAGGAACTCTTTTATCAGGTGGAGGGGGACATCGAAGTGGGTATCCAGGAGGATGGCAACGTGGTTACGATCCCGATCCGTGAGGGCGAGATGTTCCTGCTCCCTTCGCGCACACCGCACCAACCGCGCCGTGGGCCCGGCACCGTGGGCCTGGTGATCGAGGTGAAACGCGATGACCGCGAATTGGAGGATGGTCTGCAGTGGTACTGTGAGAAATGCAACAACCTGTTGCACGAGTATCGCTTTGTGCTGCACAACATCGAGACCGATTTCATTCCGCGGTTCCGTGAGTTCTATGGGAGCGTGCAACTCCGCACATGCAGGAAGTGCGGCCACATGATGGAGGTGGATCCGCGCTTCGTGTAAGGTCCGGGGCATGGCCGAGCTCTTTTCGATCGACATCCATACGCACATCCTGCCGGAGAACATCCCTGACTTCGGTCGGCGTTTCGGATACCGCGGCTTCATCCACCTGGACCATCATAAGCCAGGTTGCGCGAGGATGATGATGGACGACAAGTTCTTCCGTGAGGTACAGGCCAACAGCTGGGATCCGCAGGTGCGCATCAACGAGTGCGACGCGCATCGTGTACATGTACAGGTGCTCAGCACGGTGCCGGTGATGTTCAGCTACTGGGCCAAGGCGCAGGACACGCTGGATCTCTCCAAATTCCTGAACGACCACATCGCTGATATCGTGCAGCGATGGCCCTTGCGGTTCGTCGGATTGGGTACCCTCCCGATGCAGGAGCCGGAGCTCGCGATCCAGGAACTGGAGCGCTGCAAACGCATCGGATTGGTCGGTGTGCAGGTCGGTACGCACATCAACGGGTTGAATCTCGGCGAACCCAAACTCCTCCAAATATTCGCTGCGTGCGAGGAATTGGGCATGGCCGTGTTCGTGCATCCGTGGGACATGATGGGTGCCGACCGGATGGACAAGTACTGGATGCCTTGGCTCGTGGGCATGCCTGTGGAGACCACCACGGCGATCGTGAGCATGATCTTCAGCGGGCTCTTCGAAAAACTGCCGAAGTTGCGCGTGGCCTTCGCACATGGCGGCGGGTCGTTCCCCTCAACCCTGGGCCGCATCGAACACGGTTTCATCGTACGCCCCGATCTGTGCGCAGTGGACAACGACGTGAACCCGCGTGATTACCTCGGCCGCTTTTGGATCGATGCACTGGTGCATGACCCCGCAATGCTGCGCCTTGTGGTGGATATGCTTGGTGCTGAGCGTGTCGCCATGGGTACCGATTATCCGTTCCCGCTCGGCGAGTTGGTGCCCGGCGAACTGATCAAGAGCATGCCTTGGGATGAGCCCAGGAAGGAGATGCTCTTGAGCGGGGCGGCACTGCAGTGGTTGGGCATGGAACGCAAGGCGTTCCATGGTTGATCGCCTAACGCACCAACGTCACATGCCCGATCGCGTTGCGCTTGCGGCCGCTGATCTCGGTGGCTTCCACCTTCCAGACGTACGTGTCAATGGGTGAAGCAACCCCCTTGTAAGTGCCGTCCCAGCGGTCGTTCAGCTTGGTGGTGCTCCAGATCAATTCACCCCACCGGTTGAAGACGAGCAGCTCCATATCCCGGATGTCCTTGCCCCACGCACCGAACCCATCGTTGTAGCCATCGCCATTGGGCGTGAACGCATTGGGCACGTAAAGCGATCCGTTGATGATCACCAGGACCTCGTCCGTCGCCGTGCATCCGTTCGTATCGGTCACCATCACCGTGTAGGCGATGCTCTCCTCGGGTGAAGCGATGGGCGATGAGCCATCGATGGTGTCGAGCCAATCGGGAGGGGACCATGTGAGAATGCCATTCCCGGTCGCGTTCAGTTGCACCTCGTCGTGCCAATCGATGATCACATCGTAGCCGGCGTAAACCGTGGGGTACGGATACAGCTCGATGAGGGCAAAAGCGGTATCCTGGCAGCCGTTGATGTCGGTGACGATGACCGAGTACGCGGTGTTCGCAGTGGCCAGCGCGGTGGTCACTGAACTGTCAGGATCGCTCAGGCCTTGCACCGGCCCCCAGGCATAGCCGACACCACCGGTGGCGATGAGCAGCACCGGTTGTCCAGGGCATACCAGCGTATCAGGCCATGCAGCGGCGTTCACGAAGATCAGGTCCACGAAGACATCATCGAAAATGCTGCCGCAGGCGTTGAGCAACTGCACGGTGTACGTGGTCGGTTCACTGGGTGTCACGATCGGGTCCTGCACGTTCAGCGTCGTGATCCCGTTCGCGGCCTGCCAGGCATACTGCAACGCATCAGGAGCATGCAATTGCACTGAGCTACCAGCACAGATCACGGTATCCAAAAGTCCGG